>DALTWN010000188.1 GCA_029987045.1 Methanocorpusculum sp. | reverse complement strand
TATATATCCTTAAATCTCTCATCTGTATATATGGCAGTTGACGAATACAACAACGAAAAGAAGGGATTGCCGATTGCCGGCATTCTTCTGATGATCCTCGGACTGATCGGCTACATTACCTACATCCTTCTGCAATGGCAGAGCATCCTCCCGTCCGGATCCGGCCTCAACTGGGCAGTCCTTATCGGCGTGATCGTAATCTTCGCGATAGGGGCCGTATGCATCGAATCCGCAAAGAAGAAGAAATACGGAAGCCGCGGTCTTATCCGCGCAGGCGAAGTACTCTCCTGGTGTCTGCTTATTGCCGTCATTCTCGGCATTATCCTGAGAATCTTCGTACACTAATCCTTTTCTTTTTTTTTCTCCCGTACTGCGCCGCCATACCAATGTTTTAACCGGCAAAAAACCAATTTATTAAGCAACAGACATGCCGCCGGGTTCATCCATTCCGAATACGCCTTCCGCTCAGCCGCTTTTTTCCTTCGAGCTGATGCACGGATACGGCATTCCGACAGGCGGCAGGAAATTCTCCTACACGGACTTCTTCACGCCGCTCGGACCGGTCACCGGACCGATATCTCTCTGCGGCACCCTGACGGAGACGACGATGTCGGAAAACACCGTCGTTTCGCTGCGCATCAGCGATCCGACCGGTATCTGCATCGCAGGAATCGACGAACGCGACAGCGGACTCCAGAAGGTGGCGGCGGAACTCGAAGCACCGGGATTCGTCTATGTCCTTGGCAGACTGCGGGTCTCTTCGCAGAGACAGCTCGTTCCGTTCATCCAGGCGGAGACCGTGCAGACCATCGCCAAGGAAACGCGCAACAGCTGGATCTGTGCGGCGGCATCGTCGGCGCTCCGGCGTCTCGAATCGGCGTCCGACCGGGAATTCGCCGCCCCATTCCGTGAACGGATCGCCGCGGCGCTCGATGCCGTCCAGCCGCCCGCACCGCAGAAATCCGCGGCATCGGCATCGCTTTCCGACGAAGATATTCTCGACCTGATCGTATCGCTCTACGAAGGAAAATCCGCTCTCCGGTCGACCGTGATCGACGCTCTTGCCGGAAAAGGTCTGACTCCCGCGGAATCCGCCGCACGGATCGCCGACCTCCTGGAATCCGGTGACATCTATGCACCGAAACCGGATATCCTGAAAGTGCTCTGATTATGGAACCGATATTCTATCCGGAAGGCCCTGCCGCTCTCATTGAACGAAGCAGACGTGTGCTGGTGATAGCGGACCCGCATTTCGGGGTGGAAGCCGACCTGCACCGTCACGGTCTGCATTTCCAGAGCAGGACACGCCAGCGTCTGCAGCGGCTGACCGCGCTCATCGATGAAAGCGATCCGGATTATCTGGTGGTGCTCGGCGATCTCAAGCATATGATTCCCTATGTCACCCGGCAGGAAAAGGTCGAAATGCCGAAAGTCCTCGACGAGATCCGCGACCGCACCGCGTTCCGGCTCGCTCCGGGAAACCATGACACCGGTCTTGCCGAGTATCTGGAACCGGACGAACTGCTTCCCATGGCAGGATCCGTCATCGACGGAACCGGTTATTTCCACGGCCACATGATTCCCGACGAATCGCTGTTCGGTCATCTGATCGTCTGCGGCCATCATCATCCGATCGTCAACATCTACGATGAAGTCGGCTGCGCACTGCGGGGAACGCCGGGATACCTGCTTTCCGAGATCGATATCAGCCACTGGACCGACCGGGATCCTGCATCCTACGGCGATCCGACCCGTGTCCTGCTCATGCCGGCATTCTATGAATTCGCCGGAGGTATGGACGTACGGATCATTCCGGGAAACCGGATCTCCCCGATCGCAGGAGCCATCATGACCGAAACCGCCGAAGTGTTCCTCAAGGACGGAACCTATATGGGCAGATTCACCGAGCTTCGGCCCGACCCCAAGGAGGACGAGTGATGCCGGCGGATACGGCCGTATCGGCATTCGACGAGATCAGCGGTATCCTTCACCCGAAACTGAAGGATGCGCTCCTGAAACGCGGATTCGATGAATTCTCCGAGATTCAGATCCGTGCGGTGCCGGAACTCATCACCGGCATCAATGCCATCCTGATTGCACCGACCGGCACCGGAAAGACAGAAAGCGCACTCCTTCCCGTGTTCCACAACATGCTCACCACCGGTCCGCGTATCGGGTTTACCGCCCTCTACATCACGCCGCTGCGTGCCTTGAACCGCGATATGATGACGCGTCTCGAATGGTGGGGGCGCGAACTCGGAATCCGCATCGCGGTACGGCACGGCGATACGCCCGACACCGAACGGCGGAGACAGGCGACCCATCCGCCGGACCTGCTGATCACTACCCCGGAAAGCCTGCAGGCGATGATGATGGGAAAGGTCCTGCGCAAACACCTGGCAGGTGTCCGCTACGTCATCGTCGACGAAATCCATGAACTCGCCGGCAGCAAACGCGGAGCACAGCTGTCGATCGCACTCGAACGTGTCCGCCGGATTGCGGGCGATTTCCAGCGTATCGGCATCTCTGCGACCGTCGGCAATCCCGACCTGGTCGGTAGATTCCTCTGCGGACATGCCCCCTGCAGGATCGTTCAGGTCCCGATTGCGAAGACGCTCGACCTGTCGGTGAAGTTCGCC
>DALTWN010000011.1 GCA_029987045.1 Methanocorpusculum sp. | reverse complement strand
ATGCTGAAATTTTAATGAACCCGAACGATCTGGTTCAGTATTTAAAAAAGAGTCCCGAGTTCTTTACCAAGGATGATATCGTCCGTTTCTGCGAAGAAAACGGAATCAAGTTCGTCAACTTCCATTATGCTGCTGCTGATGGAAAACTGAAAACATTAAACTTTGTTATCTCTTCAAAAGAGTATCTGGAAACCATTCTGTCCGATGGTGAACGTGTCGATGGCAGTAATATTTTCCCCTTCATTGAAGCAGGAAGTTCTGACCTCTACGTAATTCCACGCTATGCAACCGCATTCCTTGATCCATTCGCAGAGTTCCCGACACTCGACCTTCTCTGTTCCTACTATGACAATACTGGAAAGGCACTTGCCTCTGCTCCGGAATATATCCTGAAACAGGCAACGGATGCATTCAAGAAGAATACCGGTATGGATTTCAAGACACTGGGTGAACTCGAATATTACGTCATCTGTGATGAAGATGAGCTGTATCCGGGCCGCGATCAGAAAGGATACCATGAATCTGCACCATTCTGTAAGTTCGAACAGATCAGAGTCGAAGCAATGCAGATGATTGCAAAAGCCGGCGGAAAAATCAAATACGGTCACTCTGAAGTCGGTTGTTTCACCAAAGATGGAAAATATTACGAGCAGCACGAAATCGAATTCCTGCCGGTCTCACCGATTCTTGCAGTCGAAGAGATTATTCTTGCCAAATGGATTCTCCGTAACCTTGGCGCAGAATATGGCGTAACTGTTTCCTTCGCCCCGAAGATCACGGTCGGAAAGGCAGGATCCGGAATGCACTTCCATATGCTTGCAGAAAAGAACGGCAAGAACATGATGGTTAAAGACGGTGCATTATCGGACATTGCAAAACGCATGATTGCAGGTATCCTCGATGTCGGTGATGCAGTAACCGCATTCGGAAACACTATTCCGACCTCCTATCTTCGTCTGGTCCCGCATCAGGAAGCACCGACGTACATCTGCTGGGGAGACAGAAACCGTTCCGTCGTTGTCCGTGTGCCATTAGGATGGACCGGATCCAATGATATGGCAGCAGAAGCAAACTTCGGTCTGAGAAGAAAATCCGATAAGATGTCGAAACAGACATTCGAATACCGTGTTGCAGATGGTTCTGCCCAGCTCTATGAAACTGTTGCAGCATTAATTGCCGGTGCAATCCACGGTCTTGAAATGCCGAACGCACTTGAGATGGCAGGAAAACTCTATGCATCCGGCAACATTTTCGACAAGGAATATAAGGACTTCCTCAAGACTCTTGATCAACTGCCGACCTGCTGTGTAGAATCTGCAGAGGTTCTGAACAAGAAGCGTGCATTATTCGAACGTGATGATATCTTCCCAGCTGGTGTCATTGATGCCCAGATTGAGAAACTGAACGCATACAAGGATAAGGGACTCTCTGACAAGATCCTTGGTGATGATAAGAAGTTTGCAGCACTCGTTTCCGAGTATATTCACATTGCATAAGCGATAATGACTGAAACCGGTCAGCAGGACGGGCAAAAGAAGGAACACTGGTTAAAACGCGCCTTTGGTCACGGGAATATCCTCGGAACCATCGAACGCACAATCGGTATCTGGACCCCCGGTCCGAATGACAAACCGGATGATACGAATCCGGTATTGCAGGCAGCATTTGTATCATATCTAGAGAAGCGTCTCGAAGGGACATATTCAACCAGCATCCGTTATGTTACAGAACCGGGAACGCCGAATCTAACCATACAGAATGTCTCGACCGGAAAGGTCTATGAAACCGTTACCTGTTACCGGAGTCAGATGTTTATCGGTGAGGACGGGGAAGCATACCTTCCCTGGACCACCCAGGAAACATATGATAAACTGCAGGCATTCTCCCGTGCCGAACATGCCGATATCTATGTCATCATCGGTCTGCATGGCTATGGAGATGCCCCCAACTTTGTTTTTTCCGTGCCGCTTGATAAAGCGGCAATCGATCTCAAAAAAAGTGTCCTTGCACAGTATGAAATCAAGAAGGGCATGCCGTTTGAGTTCCGTGACTGAGTAGTATTGATATTCATCTATAGTGTTGAGTGTGAGCAGAATATGCGTTTTTTCACCTCCATTCGTACGTAGATTTTAATAGATACGCGCTCAATTACTCATCGTTAAGGTCTTTCTGTTCTAAGATGGCTTTATCTACCCATAGCAAACTCATTAGGTGAGACTATTGATTGATGAATTTATTGAAGGAAACAAGGTTTTTCTTGAAAAAGACTTTGAACGAAAAAAAGAACGATACATGCAGATGACGACAGCACAGCATCCGACTGTTCTCTGGATTGGCTGTTCCGATTCACGTGTAAATCCGGAACGTATTACGCACTGCCGGGCGGGAGAGCTGTTTACGCACCGTAATATCGGCAATATCGTTCCGACACATGACTGGAATTTTGCGACAGTACTGGAATATGCAATTAAGCATCTGAAAGTCAAGGATATTGTCATATGTGGCCATTCCGACTGTGGAGCATTGAATGCTCTCGATGTCGATATGTCAAAAGACGCATATATCCCCCTATGGATTAATAATGCCCGCGATGCCCAGAAACGTGTCGATGCCCGGCTTGGAAAGAAACCCACGACTCCTGAAGAAAAGGCTGTGCGGAAACGGGAAATCGAGCTGGAGAACATCCGTTTACAGATTGAGCATCTCCGTATGTATCCGCTTGTTGAAGCTGCAGAAAACAATGGAGCTATCAAACTTCACGGTCTCTTCTACAACCTAGAAACGGGAATTCTCGAAAAAATCTGCTGAACATTCACTTACATCTTTTTTTCCCGGAAAAGAGGAATCTTTTATAGCTCAGAAATACTATAATGTATATAATGAGAATTAAGCAGATATCTGAACTTTTTGATATGCATGTCTATTCAGACAAAGCAATCTACCTTGGTCGTGTTCACGATGTTGTTTTGGACGTAACCAACAAAAAAGTGAGTGGACTTGCTCTTGCTGATATTAATAGGAAAGTTATTGATACCAAAAATTTCTCAGGTATCATTCTCCCCTACCGTATTGTAAAGGAAGTCGGGGATATCATTATTGTCCGCCATCTACCTCAGGTGTTCAAGGAAGAAGAGCCGGAACCTGAGAATTAATCAGTTTGGGGAATATAGTTGTATACGGAAATGAAAGACCGAGAAATATTCTCGCGTCTTACCACTACCGCTCCTTTTATCCTCCGTCTTGATGGACGGTCGTTTCATACATTCTCATCAGACTATGAAAAACCATTTGATGAGCGCTTTTCTCAGCTGTTTGTTCAGACAGCTAAAGCGTTGATGACCGACTCTGGTCTATCCCCTGATTTCATCTATACGTTTTCAGATGAAATCAGTGTCTATATCAGAAAACCGGTCTTCGAGTATCGGGTAGAGAAACTGGTCTCCATATCTGCAGGATTTGCAAGTTCCGCATTTTCCATCGCAGCAGGTGTACCGGCACCCATCGCATTCGATGCACGCATCATCCCGATTTCCGAATCGCAGCTCTCCGAGTATTTGGCATGGAGGCAGGCGGAAGCATGGAGGAACCACATCAACGGTTATTGCCAGAAGATTCTGACAGATACCGGTCTTTCACCTTCTGCGGCACAGAAGCAGCTAGACGGCATGAATGCAGATAAACTGCATGAGCTTGCATTCGAACATGGGATCAATCTTGCAAAAACCCCTGCATGGCAGCGCCGCGGTATTGCCATTTATCATGGTCAGAGAGAGAAAACCGGCTTCAATCCGGTTTCCGGGGAAAATGTCACGGTACTGCGGAATACTGCAGTCGTTGACAGGGATATTCCGCTTTTCAAATCCTCGGAAGGCAAAGAATGGCTGAGTTCCAAACTTTCCCTGCTCTCCCCCACAGCTATATAATCAACAAAAACATAAACTTATAAAGACATGTCCGCGGTAACGCTTATCCTATCAGTAGACAGAGACGATGATGTCGGATATAAAGCGAAAGTGGACACTCCGGTTATCGGCCGTGCGGCCTGTCTTGAAGCGGCTGAAAAACTCGGTATCGCCGATCCGGAAGATTCGGATACCAATGCCATATTCCAGGCAATAAAAACGTATGATGAGGAAATAGCACGCGGTACGTCTGCTGAAGTTGCAGTAATATCCGGAAACCATATGAATATGCTCGAAGGCGATAAGAGAATCGCCCGTACTCTTACTGAAGTCATTGAAAAGACCGGGGTTTCTGAATGTATCTTGGTTTCGGACGGGGCAGAGGATGAGTATATCCTTCCGATTCTGCAATCCCAGCTGAAAATCGTAGGTATAGTCAGAGTCACCATTAAACAACTGCCGAATATCGAAGGGACATTTTATATTATCAAAAAGCTGTTCCGTGACAGAAAGTTTTCACGCAATGTCCTGGTTCCGCTTGGACTGCTGATTGTCATTGGAGTGGTCCTTGCCTTCATTCTGCCGGGTGTGACTGCCATTCTTATCGTTATCGGTATCCTCGGTCTGATTCTCCTGATTAAAGGACTTGATCTCGATGAATACCTGGTTTCCGGTATCAAAAGCATCGGACAGTCATTCAAACGCGGGAAATTCGCTGCAATTGCCTATATTGCTGCTGTGATTCTTATCATTGCAGGTATTATCGCCGGACTGATCAGTATCGTTACCAATTATCCGAATGCCGGAAATGCATCCCTGATTTATAACATACTGACGTTCCTTTACGGCGCACTGGTATGGTTCATTATTGCTGCGTTGGTTGCATCTGCCGGAAAGTTCATCGATACGATTCAAAATAACATCGCTTCGCTCTACAAGGTATACATTGCTCCGTTCTTTATCATCGCAATAGGCCTGATCCTGGAAGGGGCGGTAATCTATATTCTTACGATTTCCCCGCTTGAACCATTCCCGATTTCAACAACGACCGGATTGATCCTCTTCATTGTCTTTACCGTTGTAGGACTGCTTCTGGCATTCCTCGGTATTTACACAAGACCGATTGTTCAGAAGAAGATCAATGCCTGGATGAAGAAGAGAATGGAACTCAAGGCTGAGATCGAAGAACACGAACTTTCCGGAAAACCGCTGTACCGTAAAATCAAGTTCTAAATCACTCGATTGAACTAGCAGTCAGAGAAACCAGTATGGAGATGATATAATGGAATATAGGACATGCGGCCGTGTGCCGCTCCAGATGAGTGCCGTCGGTATTGGTGGAGAATATCTTGTCGGAAAATCCGCGGATGAGGTAAAAGCAGTTATCGATACTGCAATGGCAGAAGGCATGAATTATATCGATATCTTCATGCCGGATGCGGAAGTGCGGACGAATATCGGCAAGGCACTTGCCGGAAGACGGGATAAGATGTTCGTTCAGGGACATCTCTGTACCGCTCTGAAAGAAGGCCAGTATGAACGTACCAGAGACCTTGAAAAGACAAAAGAATCGTTCCAGGACCTGTTAACACGCCTTCAGACGGATTATATTGATGTGGGGATTCTCCACTATGTTGATACAGATGAAGATTATCGGTCTGTTTTTGAATCGGATATCATCACATACGCTCTTGAGCTGAAAAAACAGGGAATCATCCATTATGTCGGCATGAGTTCCCATAACCCTGCAATTGCACTTCGTGCGGTTCAGTCCGGTTATATAGATATCTTGCTTTTCTCTATCAATCCTGCATATGACTTTGAGGATACAGAAACTGATATCTATCGTCAGATGGAATTTTCTGAATTTGCCAAATCGTCATGCAGAATGAATACAGACCGGCATGACCTCTATAGCGCCTGTGAAACAGCAGGTGTAGGAATTACCGTAATGAAACCTTTTGCAGCCGGCCGTCTTCTTGATGCAGCTGCATCACCATTTGGTAAAGCACTGACACCTGCAGCGTGTATAAGTTATGCCCTCAGCAGACCGGGAGTCGTTGCTGTCCTCCCTGGTATGAAAAACCCTGCCGAGGTCAAAGAAGCCGCGGCTGCACTTACAGTATCCCTGGAAAAACGGGATTTCGCCGCCGTACTCTCTTCATGCACCAAAGTCAATCTTACCGGCAAATGCATGTACTGCGGACATTGTTTGCCATGTTCATCCGCAATCAACATTCCATTGGTTGCAAAACTTGTCGATTTGGCACTTGCAACAGACGAAACTCCTGAATCCGTCAAGGGACATTATGATGCACTGCAGTTCAATGCCGATGATTGTATCGAATGCAGGCACTGTGAGGCGAATTGCCCGTTCGGCGTATCAGGTACGGATCTCATGAAACGTGCACGCAGAGTGTTCCGATAACGCAAAAATAGAGTTATTTGCCTGACTCGGCAAGTTTTCTTTTTTCAAGGCGCAGTTTCAACCATTCCAGGAGAATCATAATGACTGCTCCCAGCAGGAAGAACCAGATACTGAACGTTGCCAGGGTGAGCATCTCATTGCCTGCAACGACTGTTTCCGGCCCCTTGACAATAGCATAGAGCGATCCGATCAACAGACCAATAATCAGATAGATTGTCTGTGCACGGAATCGTTCAAAGCAGTAACGAACCAGTTTCGTACAGAGGGAAAGGCCGATGATAACTCCGGCAATGAAGATGAGAAGCGCCGGCACACAGGAAAAATCAAGGTGCAGAACCGCACTGACTGCTGTAATCAGAGGAACATACAGACCGAAAATCAGTAACATGGTTGAACCGGAGATTCCCGGAAGAATCATGACAGATATCGCCAGCATTCCTGCTACAAGCAGCAATATGACGAGCGGCAGGGTAAGATGCGAGATGTCGGTAATGCCGAATACGCCATTGAGTTGGACAAGAAGCGGAACTATTGCCACACCGATTGCAGTGAAGAGCAGCCAATAATATTTCCCTTTCAATACAGCACGTTCTTCCCAGATAATAATAGGAATCGCAAGCAGACTGAGCCCGAGGAAGAGTGAACTCAGTGCATAGATATTTGCGTTGAAGATTGCCGATAGAAGTATAGCACAGACAGCAAAACAGCAGACCCATCCGATAGCAAGTTTCAGAAGGAAGGGGATTGCCGCTTTCTTCTTTTCCCACGGACCAAGTAAGAAATCATTTATCGATGCAATGAACTTCTCATAAAATCCTAAAAGAAAGGCGATGGTACCTCCGGAAACACCCGGCACACTGTCTGCTACTGCCATACAGGCACCAAAAACAATGTCACGAAGGGTATGTAATAGTTTCATAATCTACTTCCTTGTTTTTCGTACCTTGACAGCAACACCACGGTTCGATGCACGCATTTCAGATGCACTCATGACCGCTTTTCCGGTAGCTGCATAATTTTCACCGACAACGAACACTTCGTCGCCTTCACGGATTCTCTCATCACATTCAGCAATACCCGGAGCCAGGATATCTCCCTGCGGAACAAAACCCGGAGAGATTGTTACCCGATATCCTTTGATCCGTTCCCATCCTTCATGTGTCGGACGGATCAGACCGGTTGCCGGATCGGTAGTGAACAGCTGCTGTTTCTTCAGCAGGACCTTGACCTGCGGATACCGTCCTTTGACCATCAGACCTTTGGTATCGACATCTTCACCGAACTGCCAGTAGAGTGTCCCGTGGATGAAATCATTCTTCTGTTTCCGGCATCCGTCAAGTGCTGCATTGAGGGCACGCAGTGATTCCTGGGATAAGGGGTGTTCATCATTGCAGGTAATTTCAAGCGGAATACCCAGGTTTGCTGCAGCAGTCATGACAACTTCCTTTGCGCCGCCGTCCAGGTGGCAGATGATACGGTCATAATGGTGTTTCGCAAGATATGCAGATACCCGTTCGACCAGAACACGCTCCTCTTCTGCATCCCAGAAACCGGTTACCGGAACATCATAATGGCCTGCAGGATACACAAGCTCAAGTTCGCGGGGAACGATGCCGAGCGGGGAGGTAATGATAACTTCATGGGCACGTCCGTCGACGACACGGACAAACATCTGATGCGAGCGTGACAGCGAGTACGGTTTCCGTGATGCACAGGGAAGCAGAACACAGACATCGGAACGCGGAGGAACATACCGGGAAACAAGCCGCTCTTCAAAGAGCGTGATTTCACGGCGATAGATCGATTCCCCGGCATCTGCCAGGAACCGGGAGCTTCTGACGACCGGGAGTGCTGTATCGAATACCGTGCTTCTATCGATTCTGCGCAGGAGTTCAACCTGCGGGGCATGCAGGCGGCACCGTGTTTCAATCAGTTCACGCAGCTGTCCGCGTTCAATCCAGGCACGTACCGTCGCAATCTCACGTTCAAGTGCAAGACGATTGTGCAGTTTCAAATCATGTACCTTGCAGCCGTCACAGCAGCAGAGCCCTTTGTCCATCCAGTCTGCATCGAATTCACCTTCCGGAGTACAGAATTTCCCTTGAACGGATGCAAGATCGACAGCAGTATAATCAAAGAGATCGAATCCGCAGTAGATGAGCATTGCTACATTTGATGGCAGTGCAGATGCCGGCGCATAGCGTGCGGCATCCGGCCGGATTTTCTGGAACAGAGTTTCATAGGTTTCCAGGAACCGTCTGGAATCGGTCAGACAGTTGTTCCAGTTCGCAAACAGATAGATGCCTGTCTCATCTGCCGCCGGGGCTTTTGCATGTACTGCGGCAGGATCGGTTCCTGCAACAAAATATGCATCTGCATCCGATTGCGGTGCCGACTGCGGGAGATTCGTAAAACCCCGTTCGGAAAGCGTTGGAAACAGTGTCTGCATTTCACACACTGCAGGCGTGGATATGACCTGCTCCGAAGTGATGCGCAGATTTCCTATCCGTGCGAGAAAATCATGTTTTCGAACGTCAAAGATACTCATGTAAATACCTCAGCATCAGGGAATGCTTTGCGGAAGGTATCTGCCCATCTTTCGGTAGTTGAAATCGTAACTTTTGTCTGCGGATTGGCAGCAAGGAGCTTCTTGAGACCGGCAATACCATAGCCCACCATGACATCATCCCACGTCGGGATTTCAGCCGGTCCGACCGGATAGGTTTCCGCCAGTTCTTCTGGCATTGCGCCGAACGGCGGCTTGAATTCTAGGACTTCGGCAAAACGTGACGGGACAGGCCCGCCTGCTGCAATCAGGATTTCCGGAGAAAGTTCAATACGGGCAACCATGTCCTGATACCGGGAGACTTCAGGACGCAGACAGGATTCAGAACCGCGATAGAAGAACCTGCGTTTACTTGCACAATCGAATTTGGCAATTTCCGGCATGCGTTCCAGCATTCTCCGGTATCCATCCAGGAGTTTCGGATGTGCCCGGCATCGTTCATCAACCAGTTCGAACAGTGTACCTTCTGCGATTGCCGCACGTACGCGTGAGATTTCTGCCATCGTCACGGCAAGGTTATGCTGAGCGAGGAGTTTCTGACGGTCTGGCGAACTCTTCAGTTCTTCTACGGTGTGACTTCTGCAAACCGGACATGCACACGGAAGTTCCGTCATTTCATCAAGACGCAATGTTCCGGAAGGGGTAATATAGCGGCCATCTTTTGCATAGAGCGCATAGGCGGCAGAATCAAAGACATCACAGCCGCATGCAACAGCCAATGCAAACATGGACGGATGACCCGCACCAAACAGGTGGACACAGGCGCCGGGGGATAATCCTTTCTTGGCATCGATAATTACATCAACCAGTTCCCGGTATCGGTATGCTTCCATGAGCGGCACGACTGCACCGATCGGGCAATAGGTATATCCCAGTTCAGCTGCACGTCTGCCTGCCTTCTCACGGAGATCGCCAAAGGTTGCTCCCTGAACCGGACATGCGAGCGGTGCATCCGGACCGAAGATCTCCTTTGCGGCCTTCATGTTTTCCCAGGTGATATCCATTTCCTTTTCAACAGTTTCACGGGGTTCATCCGGTAATGTTGGAATATCCTGCGGGACCCAGATGTCACTTCCGATCTTCTTCTGATAGCTTAAGGTTTCTTCATTGGTGATATCGACACTGCCATAGATCATCATCTGGAATGATCCGGAATCGGTCATGATCAGTCCATCGAAATCAAGAACATCATGCAGACCGCGGGTTTCTGCGGGTTCCTTGAATTCCTTACTTTTCGAAAAGATATAGGCATTGGTAATGATTCCTTCAACACCCATCTTTTTCATATCCTTCGGGGTGATGATCTGGAGATGTGGGTTCACTACCGGTAACAGTGCCGGTGTTTTTATCTGATGTTCGCCTGCTTTCAGTTTGCCGATACGTCCGGCGATATCCTTGTGTATTACTTCAAATGTTACTGCCATGGTTGTTTCCTGGTAAATATCTGTCCTTCAAATGTCTGTATGATACACGCATCCTTTTTCCATGTTTTCGGTGACAGCCCAGCTTTGATACAGGTCTGATCGAGAAATTCAGTGGAATCCCAGCCCCATTCGACTGCAACCTGGGGCAGAAGAAGACCCCGGTGTCCGCGATATTCGGCGATGAGACCATGTTTGCCGATGCTGATATGATTCGGCCGTTCATTCGCAGGACAGGCAAGATTAACGGGTTCCGATAAGATTGTGACCTCGATATCCATATCCTGCAGTTCATCCGCAGTTACCGGATAAAAGCGTGGATCATGCAGAGCTGCCTGATATGCAGCATCTTTTATCGCATCTCTCAACTGAAGAACCGGATACGGATAGCCGATACAGCCGCGTAACTCGCCGTGCTCTGTCAGGGTCACGAAGATTCCGCGTTTCTGGGAAAATACTTCGGGAAGTTCCGGAATATGAGATTCCTGTCGGGTCACTGCCTCATGAACATAAGAAACAGCTGCTGATACTGCGATCGCCCCTTCATCGTCAGTTAAAAGATTCATTTAAAAAAAGAATTATTTTTGTGGGGCATCAATGATGTCTTTGATGCTTGCTTCAAGGACGTCAAGTCCTCTCTTGACATCGGTCAGGTTCTTTCCGCCAGTAAGGATGATCTTTCCAGAAGAGAAGAGGAGTGCAACAATCTTCGGGTCCTTGATTCTGTATACAAGACCCGGGAACTGTTCCGGTTCATACTCGATTGCTTCAAGAGAGAGCTTGGCGACGATTCTATTTAAATTGATGAATTTTCCAATGTCGTAGGAACAGACAATATTGGTTACGGCAACTTCCGGTTTCTTCAGCAGTTTTACTCCAGATTCCTTGAGGGAGGTTAAGACTTTGTCAAGACCGACTTCAAGGGCATCTTCATTTCTGATACCGGTAAGAACAACCTTTCCGGATGAGAAGATAAGGGAAGCCATACGCGGTTCATCGATTCTGAATACTGCTCCCGGGAAACGTTTGGTGTTGAGTTCGCAGCCATCTATTTTACTTGATATCTCTGCAAGATTGATTTCGTTTGCAATAACACCAGATGCAACGATGTTCTCAATCTTTAAAGAGGCGTATTTATCAACCATCTTTATATCATTGTTCACGTTTGATGATAATACTTTTTATAAAGAAGGAGGAAAATTGCCGGATTTCACTCTGAACCGGCAGAATTCTCCGGAGATTTCTTCACAATGATATTCGGTACGGCCCAGGAGAGAATCAGTGTGGTTATCCCAATAATGATACCAAGAACTGCAGTCGCATGGAATCCAGTAACGAAGAGTTCTCCGGATAACTCATTAACTGAAATTCCAATCGAAGCGGGGGCTCCGATGGCAAACGCAAGGGTATAGGCAGCAACACCGACTACGCCACCGATGAAATCGGTCGTAATCATGATCGAAGTTCCTGATCCTTCTTCACCTTTAGGAGCATTCTGTACAATTCTTGTCGTTGCCGGCCCGCCGGATATTCCGAATGATAGACCCATGAAGACGAGAACAGGAATAACCGCAATTACGCCCCATTCCGGTTTGATGATGAACATTAGTACGCAGAATGTAATCCTGCAGATTGCAGCAAGAATGCATGGAGTACGGCATCCGATACGATCGCACCACATACCTACCGGTATGCCGATAAGGGCGGTAATTGCGGATGAAATAATGAGCAGAAGACCTGCTTCGGCCGGAGTGATGCCAAGCGGAATTTCAAGGTAATAGGGAATCATATACATGACACCACCGAATACCATGCAGGTCAGCATATAGGATATCGCGACAAACGTGAACTTCCAGTGTTTAAAAATACGGATATTGATAAGCGGGTTTCTGGATTTAAGAGAGTGAACGATATATCCAATAAACGTGACGACAAATACCGCAACAAGCGTAATTACAAATGGTGAATTCCAACCGAGCGACACGCCGCGTTCAATGACAATGATGAATGAGGCGATTGCTGCAAACATGAGTGCAGTTCCGATCCAGTCGAATGGTTTTTTCTCGGGAGCACGGTTTGGACGCGGGATAAAGAGTCTGGCAAGTATTATTGCAAAT
>DALTWN010000187.1 GCA_029987045.1 Methanocorpusculum sp. | reverse complement strand
CGCAAATATAGTTCTATATCATGGTCTATCGGATATTTGTCGAAAAAAAGCCAGGCGTAAGTCAGGAAGCAACCGGGCTAAAAAATGAACTTTTCCATACATTAGGCATAACCGGACTGAAAACCGTCAGAATCTTCAATCGCTATGATGTCGACGGAATTTCACCGGACCTCTTTACCTATGCCGTCAGTTCTGTTTTCTCGGAACCGCAAATTGATAATGTCTATGAAACTCTGCCCTGCAGCGAAACGGCGAATCAGACACACATCCTCGCGGTCGAAGCATTGCCGGGACAGTTCGACCAGCGTGCTGCCTCTGCTGCAGAATGTATTCAGCTCATATCCCAACAGAATAGACCAGCCGTAAAATATGCGAAAATCTACGTTCTCGAAGGAACGCTGAAACCAGAGAATATTACCGCAATCGAAACATACCTGATAAATCCAGTTGAATCACGCAAAGCATCGCTTGTTCTGCCGGAAACGCTTACCACCCCATGCGCAGCCCCGGGTAAAGTGGAAACAATCCGGGGTTTTACCCAGCTTGATACAAAGGGCCTTACTGATTTTATTCAGGAACGCGGTCTTGCCATGGATCTCGGAGATATTACCTTCTGCCGTGACTATTTCAAATCGGAAGGACGCAACCCGACCATCACCGAAATCCGCATGATTGATACCTACTGGTCAGATCACTGCCGGCACACCACATTCCTGACGGAACTCGACACAGTAACGACCGAGAGTCCTCTCCTTCAGAAGGCATTCAATGAGTATCTGAAGGTCCGGTCCACCATCAAGCGTGAAAAACCCGTTACGCTGATGGATATCGGAACCATTGCCGCAAAATATCTGAAATCGACCGGACAACTGGCCAAACTCGATGAATCTGACGAAATCAATGCATGTACCGTCAAAATAACGATAGACCACGACGGGAAAAACGAAGACTGGTTGCTCCTGTTCAAGAATGAGACACATAACCATCCGACCGAAATAGAACCGTTCGGCGGAGCGGCAACCTGTATCGGCGGAGCTATCAGGGATCCGCTTTCCGGCAGATCCTATGTCTATGCCGCAATGCGTCTTTCCGGATGTGCAAATCCTCTACTACCTGTATCCAAGACACTTCCCGGCAAACTTCCGCAGAGAAAGATTGCCGCATCTGCCGCAGCAGGATACAGTTCCTATGGAAATCAGATCGGGCTGACAACCGGTATTGTCGATGAAATCTATCATGACGGATATGTCGCCAAACACATGGAACTCGGCGCAGTCATCGGTGCTGCACCTGCGAAAAATGTCGTGCGTAAAGTACCGCAGGCGGGAGATATCGTAATCCTTCTTGGCGGCAGAACCGGACGTGACGGATGCGGCGGAGCGACAGGATCATCAAAATCCCATACTGCCTCGTCAATAGAGACCTGCGGGTCAGAAGTCCAGAAAGGAAATGCTCCGGAAGAACGTAAGATTCAGCGACTGTTCCGCAACCCTGCAGCATCACAGATGATCAAACGCTGCAATGATTTCGGGGCAGGCGGAGTATCGGTTGCGATTGGTGAACTTGCCGATGGACTGGATATCAATCTTGATGCGGTTCCCAAGAAATACGACGGACTGGATGGAACTGAACTTGCTATCAGTGAGTCGCAGGAACGTATGGCAGTCGTTGTATCTGCAAAGGATGCGCCGAAATTCCGGGAGCTTGCCGCTGCAGAAAACCTGGAAGCATCGATTGTCGCCACCGTTACTGCAGAACCGCGGGTGATCATGCACTGGAACGGCGATGTCATTGTGGATATTTCCCGTGAATTCCTTGCATCCAATGGGGCCGCCAAACATATCTCCGTCGAAATGGATGAACCGAAACCGTTCCAGAAAGAGATCAAAGGTACCTTTGCAGAGAACTATCACCAGCTTGTTACCGACCTGAACGTATGTTCACGCAGAGGCCTGTCCGAACGCTTCGACTCCACGATCGGTGCCGGAACAGTTCTCATGCCATTCGGCGGAAAATTCCAGCGTACGCCTATCCAGGCAATGGTCCATAAAATACCCGTCGAAACCGGTGATACGACAACCTGTTCTGTAATGGCATGGGGATACAATCCGTTCATAGCAGAACAGAGCCCGTATCACAGTGCATATCTTGCAGTCGTTGAATCTGTATGTAAATTGGTAGCTACCGGGGCGGCATTCTCCGAGGTCTATCTCTCACTGCAGGAATTCTTTGAAAAACTCGGTTCGAATCCAAAGCGCTGGGGCAAACCGGCAGCTGCACTTCTCGGCGCATTCTCTGCTCAGATGGATTTAGGTATCGGCGCAATCGGCGGCAAAGATTCCATGAGCGGCTCATTCGAACAGCTCGATGTCCCACCGACTCTGGTATCCTTTGCGGTCACAACAGAAAAGATCAACAATATCATTTCCAATGACCTCAAAAAGGCTGGAAACAAACTGTACGTGCTTAAACCGGAATACGGAGAGGATCAGGTACCGAAAGCTTCCTCTCTTCTGCAGAATTTCAAAACCGTTACCGACCTGATACAGAGTGGAAAAATCCTGTCCTGCAACACCCCTGGATATGGCGGAATTGCCGAATCTCTCTTCAAGGCGGCACTGGGCAACAACCTCGGTATCACTTTCACAACGAATCTCTCTATTCAGGATCTGTTCAGCTACGCCTACGGTTCATTTATACTAGAAACGGCTCCAGATACCAAACCGCCGGGAATCGAAATC
>DALTWN010000186.1 GCA_029987045.1 Methanocorpusculum sp. | reverse complement strand
CAGCAGTCAAGGCAGGCAAAGACATTGAAGTCAAGACCGTCTACTTATGCCCGGTCTGCGGAAACATCGAAATCAACCACACTTCCGACCGCTGCCCGATCTGCGGAATTCCGGGAGCATCCTTCAAGATTGTTGAGTAAATTCACTCAACATTTTTCTTGTTAAATTACCTGTTTTCTTAAAATTTTGTTGAATTATCCTGGATATGTTTGATATATCTGTGGCGTTGTTCAGCAGGATTTTTCTATCCGGTTAGTTCGTCTATTTAACGGATGAAAACCAAATATTATGGTGGTATGAAATCTTTCAAATATGACATTGATAGATACAATCCAAAAAAGATGGTGATTATCCCCGCCGTTCTTTTCGTGATTGCAGCTGTCATTGTGGGAATATCCTTTGGTACCTGCGGTCTGCCGGTGCACCCGGGCATCGATTTTGCTGGAGGGACTGCGGTTACCATCCAGACGGATGATTCAAAGGAAACGCTTACTGCGTATTTTGCCGGTTACGATCTGCAGTCTATTGACTCGGGTATCGGTGGCAGTTACTATCTGAAATTCGGCCCGATGGATAATGCTGCCATGCTCGCGTTCAATGAGTATATTCTAGCAGGATATCCGAATGCGGGTATTGAGCAGATAGGGGCGTCATTCGGTTCGACACTGCAGTCGCAGGCAATGCTTGCACTGATTTTTGCCTTTATCGGTATGGCAATCGTCGTGTTCATTGCGTTCCGTAAGATAGTGCCGGCCATCACCGTCGTTGCTGCAGGAGTTGCAGATATCACCATCACGGCAGCAGTGATGAACCTGACAGGTATCGAGCTGTCTCTTGCAACGACTGCAGCCCTCCTGATGCTTATCGGATACTCGGTGGACAGTAACATTCTGCTGACGAACAAGGTCCTGAAGCGCCAGGGTAAGACCGGCGAGAAGTTTGCCGGTGCATTCCACACCGGATTCATCATGACGACGACTACCTTCGCCGCAATTCTTGCGATGTTCATCGTCTCTTTGATCGGTCAGGTCCAGACACTCTATTCGATTTCTGCAGTCCTGCTTATCGGTCTGATCTGTGATTTACTCTTCACCTGGTTGTTCAATGCAGCTATTCTGAAAATGTATGTGGATAAGAAGAATCCGCAGCCGAAATCAAAGAAGGCGGCAAAAGCAGTTGAAGAACCGGTTGCAGAAGAAGCAGTTGCAGAGAAACCTGCCGAGAAGAAACCGGCAAATCAGCAGCAGAGACAGAGTCATGGTAATAAGAGAAAGAGGAGAGGTGGCAAGTGATGAAGAAGCCGATGACTCAGAAGAAGGAAAAGAAGGAATATCACGGATTCGCAGCAATCATCCGCGATTGGAGAGTAATTGTCGCTCTTGTCCTGGTTGTTGCGTCTCTGTGTGCAATATTCATTCCGTTCACTTCGAACTACAATGGTACGAACCTTCAGTTCGGTCTTGATCTGGAAGGAGGTTCCTGGATCCAGCTTGAATTCCAGGCGGATGTAGTAACAATAGATGATACCGATAATATCTACACGATAGCCGATACGCTCTCCAAGAACCTCGACTGTACGGTAAATGTAATCAGCCAGAATCAGTTGGAAGTCCTGAAGAAATTAGATAAGGATACGCTCACGCAGGCAGTAACTGCTGCAGGCGGAATCGTCAAATCCATTGGTCCCGGTGTAGGAAGTACTACTGCGGATACCATTAAACGGACGCTTGAATCCAAGGTCAACAGTCTGGGAACGAACGATGTCAAGGTCAATATCCTGACGGGTATGGATGGCGTTTCCCAGTATGTCCGTATCGAGATGGCCGGTGTCAATATGACCGAAGCCCAGAATATTGTCGGCAAACAGGGTCTCTTTGAAATCAGAATCCAGACGACCGGTGACGAGACTACCCATGTCCTCTATGGAGATGCAGTCCAGTCCGTGCAGAACCCGTCGAAGACTCCTGCGGGAGTATGGGGTGTAGGATTCACGCTCACCAATGATGGTGCAGTGGCATTCCAGAAGGCATGTATCGATACCGGTGCAACCAAATATCCGTCCAAGCATTACATCAACATGTACCTGGATGGTCAGGAAATATATTCCGCACCGCTTTCTACAGATCTTGCAGCATCCATTGCCAAATCTCCGGTAAATTCCCTTTCTGCTTCCACCGGTACCGGTGAAGAAGGATATGAGAAGGCAAAAGAGCTCGAAGTCCACCTGCGTGCCGGTGCACTGCCGGTAGAAGTCCAGATTGCCGGTTCCGGTTCTACTTCCGCGGCTCTTGGAGACTATTTCAAGGTCATCTGTATCATTGCAGCAATCGCAGCACTCTGTGCAGTCGGTGTCATGGTCTATATCAGATACAGAATTCCGTCCCTGGTCATTCCGATGCTGCTTACCAACATCTCGGAAATCATCATCCTTCTCGGTATTGCGGTCTTCATCCAGCAGCTGGATCTGGCGGCGATAGCGGCATTGATTGCGGTATTGGGTACGGGTATCGATCAGCTGGTCATCATCACTGATGAAGTTGTCCATGAAGGTGTTGTGCCCGGACGTGCGCTGTATCTGAAACGGCTGAAGCGTGCCTTGATTATCATCATGACCTCGGCAGCAACGGTCATCATTGCGATGTTCCCGCTGATCATCATGGATCTGTCTACCCTGAAAGGATTCGCAATCATCAACATCCTGGGTATTCTCATTGGTGTTATCATCACGAGACCTGCCTACGGTAAG
>DALTWN010000185.1 GCA_029987045.1 Methanocorpusculum sp. | reverse complement strand
GTTCTTCCGGTGTGATGGTCAGGGCTGCGGATGGTTCTGCCGGTTCAGGTTCTGCAGGTTCAGATACACAGCCTGCGGCAAGAATAGTGATGGCGATGACAAGAAGTACGGTCATGCCGAATAGAATCTTTTTCATAACAAATAACCTTTGTATTGGAAATATTTAAAATTGTATCTTCACTCCTCTATGATGTTGATACGGGGCTGAATCTCCCGTTTTTCCGTTGTTTTTTCTCCCAGGAATACTACGGTTTTTTAACATTAAACGTTCAACAATTATGTAATGAACAGTGGCATCTGCCCTAAATGTGGTTTACCCCTAGAGCTCTGTATCTGCGAGGAAGTCGCTAAAGAACAGCAGCGTATCAGTGTAAAGGTTAGCAAAAGAAGATACGGAAAAGAAGTTACCGTCGTCGACGGTCTCGATCCGTATGAGATTGATTTGGAAGATTTATCCAAGTATCTTAAAGGCCGACTTGCCTGTGGAGGCACAATCAAGGAAAACTCGATTGAACTCCAAGGCAACCACCGGGACAGAGTCAAGGACCTTTTGACTGCAAAAGGTTACAACATCGAAAACATCAGTTGAATTTTTTTCAACTTTTTTTTAATTTTCCACTATCTGAAGCGGATGCTTTCTGAAAAAGAAGGTGTTCGGATTACTCCGACACGAAATTACGTAAATCGATCTCGAATGCGGCGGTCGGCTGTTCCAGTCCGAATGCATTGAGGACTGCCGGATGGATTTCTCCAAAGACACCGATTTCCTTGCCGTTCGAGACGATGGTTCCGCATCTGCCCGGGATGAATGCCGGATCTTCCGATTCCTTGATTTCATAGGGGATGGACATCATCATGCAGAAACTGTCGACAGCCGCATAGATTTCCGAGAAATCGGCTGCAGTGTGGATAACGGCAGCTGCCATCTTCGGATAGGTTTTCATGGATTCGACCACGTCTCCGCAGGCGAAGATGCGCTGTGGCAGTTCACGAGAACGGTTGATTGACAGCGATTCCATCAGCATCGGCAGAATATCCGTTCTGATGATGGTCTGGTCTTCGCTTATCGGGTGCAGGACATGCAGAGCGTTCGGGTTCGCCGGACGGTTCATCATGGTATAGGAAACCTCTTCGCTGGTCAGCGTGAACGGGGTGTTTTCCAGATAGCCCTGTCCGATCATTGCCGCACGGACCTGGGAATAGAGGGCCTGTACCGGGTGCGGTTTTCCGACGGTTGCTGTCGGCGGAAGTTCCGCGATGATCTTGTCGTAGCCGTAGGCGATTGCCGCATCCTCGTAGATATCGCAGTCGTGCATGATATCGGCACGGTAACTGGGGATGGAAACAAGTACCTTGTCGTCATCGATGACCTTGCAGCCGAACCGCATCTTCTCCAGGAGTTTCGCCATGAGTTCAGGGGTCATCGGAATGCCGGTGAGCTTCGTACATTCTGCTGCGGACGCGACACGTTTTGTCGGTTTGAGCATCGGGCCTTCGACGCCGTCGATGGTAACGGTTTCGACGGTTGCACCCATCTCGACGAATGCGGCACAAAGGATGTTTACCGCGACATTCACTGCACGCGGTTCGATACCGGTCACATCAAGCAGGATATTGTGTGTTTCTTCAGTAACGCGGGTCAGTTCGCCATTGATGATTGGCGGGAATGAACATACCTGTCCTTTTGCGTCGATGATTAACGGGTATTTGTCGAATCCCGAGACGATCTTCGCGTATGCTTTTCCTTTCGGGTGTTCGGCAAGAATCTCGTCCATGTCCATCTCATGGTCATAGTCGAGCGGAACGAATTTCGTCGATTTATCCGCTGCGATGTAGGAGAACGGTCCTTCGATCTTGTCGAGATCGTGGACGCCGATTGCCACTTTCTTTCTGCCGCGGCCGACTGCCCAGTGAAGGGATTCCTGCAGACCCATCAGCGATTCGATCATTGCATTATCCATCTTGAGGTTTCTGATGACTGCAGAACCGAGATAGGGGCGGATGTTTTTGAGACCTTCATCTACATGGAAGGAGATTCCCGAGGGTTTGACGGTATATTCAATCAGGCCGGATTCAAGGCCGAGATAGCCGCGGAGAGCACGTGCGGTACCTTCTGCAGAGTAGAGATCCGGGCGGTTCGGGAAATACTGGACGTCCGTCTGGTCTTCTTCTTCACGTTCGACTTCGGAACCCATCATCGGCAGGTTGTCGCGGATGGTCTTGATGTCACAGCGGGTAAGCCGTGAAAGATATTCGTTGTTTAATTTAACTACCGGCATAATCAGACCCTCCTGTCGGTTGCCTGTGCACGACGAACCGGGCTGTTTCTAATCCAGTCAATATCACTCTTGTAGAGCTGGCGGAGATCCTTGAGTCCCATGCGCAGCATCGAGACACGGGATACGCCAAGACCCCATGCAAGAACCGGGCAATCGATACCCCATGGTTTCGTGACTTCCGGACGGAAGATTCCTGCTCCGCCGAGTTCGACCCATCCAAGACCGTCGACCCATACTTCCGGTTCGACCGACGGTTCGGTGTACGGGAAGTATCCGGGACGGAATCTGACTTCTTCGAATCCCATTCTGCCGAAGAATTCCTTGAAGAATCCAAGCAGGTGGCCGAAGTGCAGATCCTTGTCCATTACGATACCTTCGAGCTGTTCGAATTCAGGAAGATGGGTTGGATCGATGGTTTCTCTCCGGTAGACACGCGAGATGGAGAAGGCTTTCAGCGGCGGGTTCGGGTTCTGTGCAAGGTACTGGATCGATAATGATGTCGAAT
>DALTWN010000184.1 GCA_029987045.1 Methanocorpusculum sp. | reverse complement strand
CTTTGATCGTGGCGATATCGTCGCCGTAGTTCACGAATTTGCCGACCAGTTCTCCTTTATCGAACCTGCTGCCGAACTGCTGGAGCTTCTTCGACGATACATTGTACCGGCCGAAGAACAGACTGTTCAGGTCGCCCGCGGTCGTCTTTCCGCTGTCTGCTTCTCCGAGCAGGATGTAGGATGCCTTGAACATGTCGTGATCCGGCAGACTCTGCAGGATAGCCTGCGCGATGATCTGGACGAGCCATTCCCATTGCTGCACGCCGTCGATCACTTCCGGCAGCCACTGCCTGAGGATCGTTTCCGCCCGCTGCGTTTTCTCTGCCGCCCGGTCCGGGTTGTAGTTCACCGCCGCCTTGCGGGTGAATTTCATGGCGGACGTGATGTTCCTGACCGTGAACGTGCCGTCCTTATTGAATACGATCACCCCGTTGTTCACCGGAAACCCGTCGTAGACGTTGAACGGATACGTGTCGCTTTCGATGACGTTGCTGAGGGCGGCCGCACGGGCGATGGTGCAGACATCCCGGTCCGCGTTGTAGGTCTTCGGCAGTTTATCGTCACGCTGGGCGTTCCGGAGCGTGGCGTAGATCCAGGCACGGACGGTTCCGTTGTCGCGCCGGTAGATCCGGGAAACCCGGTCGAAATAATAGTCTACATTGTTGTACTTCGCGGGTTTGAACCGGTTGCACACGGCGTCTGCAAGATCGCCCGGCAACAGTTTCCATTCGATTCTGTCGGGTTCTCCGTCCTTTCCTTCTTTGATCACTTTTTCAAGGAACTCTTCTGGCCCCGGGTTGTCGAACCATTCGATGAACCGGTCTTCCGTGACTTCCTCTCCGTCGATCCGGTATGTGTTCGGTTCCGGAGCGTCGGGAAGAACAAGACCGGAAATCCCTATCGTTTCGTTCGCATATGTCGTTGTCATTATCATTCCTCGTCCCATCTCGGGTGCCGTTTCATCGACTGGAACCGTCTGACATGCAGGTCTTCAAGCACCCGTTCCCGGTACGCCGTCGATGAATCCCCGTCGTATTCGTAGTACACCAGCAGGTCGTAGGCATCATGCGGTCTTCCGTCGCTGAACGGGTCCGATGCTCCGTGAGAATAGAACCGCTTGCCGTCGGGGAATATCACGATCCCCGGACTCTGTGTCGTGGAATGCGGACTCAGGTACCGGTTGTGTCCTACGGCCGTGTATCCGTACTTCGCAAGCCATGACGGCAGATACTGCTGGTCGCACCACATCTCGATGTAGTTGTCTCCTTCGTAGGGTTTTCCGGTACTGCTCCTGACCTGCACCGGTTTTTCGTAGTCGGGGTTTACGGAGAGTATAGTGTCAATGAACAGTTTCATGTTGCATACCAGACAGAGCAGGTCTTCCGGCATTTCAAGAGCGTAATCGCCGTTGACGAACTGGTATTTGGTTCCGGTCGGGTGGATGCTTGGCGGCATCACGTCCTGGAACCCGTCGCCGCAGCGGAACTCGACGACCGAATGCGATTTCTTCTCGCTGTTGACCCAGTTCAGTTTCCTGGTCCTGATGGTGTTTTCCAGACCCTGCGGGATCCGGAACAGATACTTTTCGGATCCCGGTTTTCCCGAACTGATCCCGATGGTTTCGGATTCCCAGAACATCGTATCGACCCCGCTGAGTTCAACGAGGGTATCTTCGATCGCCTGCATGTACCTGGCATACTCGTTCCTGTTGTCGATATCGATTACCATGAACCCGTTCCGTTTGAGCGGCATGCCGATGTTGTTGTTCTCGTTGCCGGCGGATTCCCAGTGGATCGGAGAATCCATGTATTCGGGATTGTTCCATCCGGGGCTTTCCGCTTCCTTCGACCGCGGTCTGAGGCTGAGGATCTTGTATCCCCACGAGGTGTAGGTGAATGCGGCATCTCTGAGCGTCTGGGAATTACAGTCTTTCATGGATATCATTCCTGATCCGGTCATGCCCGATCACCATACGCCACCTATGGAATCCACCTGTTTTCCGCAGGCAATGACGAGGAAATCCCCTTTATGGAACCGGAGTTCGTCGCACGGTATCTTCCTGCCGTCGTGTTCTACCGCCATGACGATCATGCCGGAAAATACGACAGAAAAATCTGAGCAGATGCCGCTGATATCCATCTTCCGGACATTCCGCATGCTTGCACCGGCACACAGGTACCCGCCGGTTTCGCAGGAATAGGTGTAGGTCGCACTGATTTCCGCGCAGTTCGCGTGCGCAGACAGTGCCCAGAGCATCATGTCCCTGACCGTGCGTATGGGGATGTCCCGCATCAGGTCGCAGACGATCTTCGGTACGAGTTCGGCGGTTGCGATGATTCTCTGGGAGTCAACGGACGGCTCTTCTGAGTTCAGAGGGTCAGCGCTGCTGATAAGACTGGTGACGATATCTGCCAGACATTTGACAGCCATTACCGGCTGCCTCTTTTCTTCGCGTCCATGCGTTCCTGGATGTACGCGAGCCGGTGCTCTTCGCAGAACAGGTGACCGTCGCAGAACTTCTGCGAGGTGAGCGCTTCGGTCCCGATCAGTTTCTTTCCGCATTTCTCGCAGGTGTCGCCGGAACATGCCGCGGACGGTTTCGTCTGGTTCGATGCGGCGTCCTTGATTGCCTCGGCTGTGAACTTGTCGAGACCGGATTCAGTGTGGACTTCCGGTGCCGGAGCTGGTTCCGGCTGTGGTTCCGGTTGCGTTTCAAGCTGAGCGATCAGACCTTTTTGCCGGCGGTAGTCTTCATCGATCATGTCCTTGTTGTACTTGCCGTTGCCGAGGT
>DALTWN010000183.1 GCA_029987045.1 Methanocorpusculum sp. | reverse complement strand
ATGGTCTACCGTCTTCGTCCGCTCTGCAGTCGGTGAGAAAGTCTGGAACGACGCAGTCAAAGCAGGCTGGATCGTCGCAGAAGATGCAGACCTCAAGGGCCAGTTCGGTATCCCGATGGTTGAGAAACTCGCAACCACCAAGATCACCGCAAACCAGAAGACTCTTGAAGCACGCGCAAACGGCCTCTTAAAGGGACTCAAGCCGTTACGCAACCCGTACATCTAAAGCAGTCCTTTGGATTGATACAACGTACAAAAAAATGTGCCCACCCCTCTCGGGTACATTTTTTTATATAACTCGAAAAAACAGTTCGACTTTTTTGAAGATTTTTTGATTCCGGAAAAATAGACGCGTGCGTTCGCGTCTTGCTTTGTAGCGCTTGATTACTCGAACGCGTATGCCGCCGCACCGAGCAGCGGCGCGTTTCCGTCCAGGCTGCTGAACACGAGTTCCGGCCGGCGCAGATAGGACGTCTTGAGATCGGAGAACAGCCACCGGTGATTGAGCGCCACCGGGCCGTCAAGGACGATTCGTTCGGGATTGTAGGCGCAGATGACCGATTGTATGCCCGCCGCATTGAACCGTTTTATTTCCGCGGCAAACGATGCGTACGGTTCGGCACCGTCTGCGGCTTTCGCAAGGATCTGTTCGGTCCGTGTCTCGCTGCAGGGTTTATCATGGCGCTTGCACCATGCGGCGAAGAATTTCGGTATGTTCGCACCGGAACAGTAGCATTCCCAGTGCCCGTTTCCGCCGCATCCGCACGGCAGATTGTATGCTGTATCGACGATGAAATGTCCTGCTTCTCCCGCGTTTCCGTCGGCGCCTGCAATCAGCATGCCGTCTTCCAGGACACCGCAGCCGATGCCGGAGGATATCGTGATATAGGCAAGGTTTCTGCAGGATTTTCCTGCCCCGAACCGGTATTCGCCGAGCACGCCCGCCTTGCAGTCGGTCAGCATTTTCACCGGCATACCGCAGGTTTCTGCAAGCGGTTTTGTTAATTTTATTTCTGCGGCATGCATGTTCGGCGAATGGACGACACAGCCGCGTCCGAGATCGACCGGACCGGCGGTCGAGATGCCGATTGCCTCGCAGGTCCTGTCCGCGGTTTCCGCGATCAGCGTCGCGATTTTTTCTGTAATCTCGTCGCCTTCCAACCCTCTGACCGTCTCTTTTCGCAGGTCATCGAGGGTTCCGTCTTCCCGGATACGGGCGACACGGACATTGGTTGCGCCGAGATCGACGGCGACGACACGTCTCATTTCTTCAGCATGCCGAGGAACAGATCCTCTTCGGGAGCGATCGATGCGATCTCTTCGCATTCCGCTTTTTCGTACGCGTATCCGCGGATCAGGACGGCCGGCACGCATTCGCCGGATTCGCCCATGAGGAGTTCGGCGGTCGATGCGAGATCGTCGCCGACGGCGCGCCGGGTCACGTGCAGTTCATGGCCGAACAGATCCTTCTTTCCGCGTTCGTCGGTGATGGCACGAAGGCCTGCGACACCGATGGCGACTCCCGATACGCCAAGCCGCATCGCGTGCGTCCGTGAATCGATGACAAGGACCGCGACATCCTTTCCGCAGACGTCGCGGATTTCGGCGCGGATACGCCGGGCACTGGCATCGGGATCCGCCGGAAGCAGGGTGACGAATCCGTTCGGCGCGTTCGATTCGTCGATACCGGCATTGGGCAGGAACAGGTTTCCGCGCCGGGCAAGCAGGTATCCCGGCACACCGCCCACGATATCGTCGCTTTCCTGCAGGACGAGTTCGGCCAGCCGCGGATCTATTGAATATGTTTCGGCGAGGGTCCCTGCTTCTGCAGACGGGGTCACGGTTTCGAGATCTACGATTCTACCTTCCGTGGTCGCAAGCGGCGACTCGGCAAGGACCAGGATATCGGTATCGGAAAAATCACCGGCGCCGGCGGCGGCGATGGCTGTGCGGCAGATCCTGACGAGATCGTCGCCGGGTTCCAGGATCGGCGTCGACAACCCATAGACGGTAAATGACATACTAATGTATATGCCGCCGCCTACGTTTTAAGCTATTTATTTTAGAAGATTCTTGTAGACCGAAACGACATCGCGGGTTTCGGCGACGTCATGGACACGGAGGATATTCGCGCCCGCTTCTATCAGATATCCAAGGACCGCAAGAGAGCCGGAAAGCCGGTCCTGTGCCGGTTTCTGCAGTGCGTCGCCGATGAACCGTTTGCGGGACACGGCGGCAAGAAGCGGACAGTCGTAGCGTTTCAGTTCGGAAAAATGCCGGCAGAGATCCCAGTCGGCGTCACTGGTGCGGGATTCGCTCCATTTGCCGATACCCGGATCGAGGATCAGCCGGTCGGCGATACCCGCGGACTGGGCACGTGTCAGGACTTCCTGCAGTGCGGCATGCGTCTCCTGCAGATTCGTCGGATCGCCCGGGATTTTATGAGTGGCCATCGCGATCACCGGCAGACCGGAATCGGCGGCGATACGGGTGTATGCGGGATCGGCAAGTCCGCCGATATCGTTGATGAGCGCGATATCGTATCTGAGCGCCGCATCCAGGACTTCCGCATGGCAGGTGTCCAGGGAAAGCGGAATGCCGCATCCGTCCAGGTCGCGGAGGGTCGCGGTTATCCGTGTCCGTTCTTCGGCGACGGAAAGCGGCGGGGCGTTGTATGCCGTACTGCGGGCGCCGATATCGATGATGTCCGCGCCGCTGCGCCGCAGGTATTCGACCCGGGTAGCCGTCTGGCTGGAAGGAGAGAACGAATCGGAATAGAATGATTCCGGACTGATATTGACGAC
>DALTWN010000010.1 GCA_029987045.1 Methanocorpusculum sp. | reverse complement strand
GGTCCGGAGATTACGGCGCTCTCATCATCAAAGTTGCCAATATCGATGACGCGATTGACAAAATTAAAGGAAGCGGAATTGAACTTCTTCCGGCAAAGAATTTCAACTTCTGACCGGAATCTCCACTCACTTTTTTTTAACAAACATCTCTATCGACGGAAATTCTTAAGTACATTTGAAATTATATGATAATGTAGAGACATAACGCTGTATTCTTCCAAACCCCTTTGGATTAGCAGCCCCTGGTTGCAGATGCCTGCCGCAGCTGGAAACAGGGAGTCTCCATTTCCCCACAATTTTACGCTTCTTTTCTCCGGGTTTTGCAGATTCCGTTCTTGTGCTGTTTCCTTCGTATCTGGTCCGAGAACATCCTGCCGTTTTAGCGTCTTCGAAGCAGCATGGACCGTGTCTTTCGTGTGTGAATATTAAGCCCTGTTTTTCATACTCTGTAAGAAACATAGATATACTATTCAGCCGTATATTCAACTATGACAGGAGAATCTGATTTATCCAGAATCGGTGTGTCCTTACCGGAGAATCTGCTGAAAAAGTTCGATACCATCATCGATAAACGCGGATATTCATCACGTTCGGAAGGCATACGTGATGCTATCCGGTCCTATATCACGTATTACGAATGGCTCAACGATGTCGAAGGTGAACGGCAGGGAGTTATCACGATGGTCTACGATCACGATCACCGCGGACTCATGGAAGCCATAACGGAGATCCAGCATGAAAACCGTGCCATCATCCAGTCGTCCATCCATTCCCATCTGACCGAGGAACGCTGTATGGAAGTCATC
This sequence comes from Methanocorpusculum sp., assembly GCA_029987045.1. Classification (GTDB taxonomy): domain Archaea; phylum Halobacteriota; class Methanomicrobia; order Methanomicrobiales; family Methanocorpusculaceae; genus Methanocorpusculum. The sequence goes on along the minus strand of DALTWN010000010.1, from coordinate 12,366 downwards.
CTGGTTCGTGGCGACGGCCAGAAACTCCGCGGTCTTTCGGAACGCCTGATGTCCCTGAAAGGCGTGGAATCCGTCAAACTGACCACCATCAAGATATCTTAAAGACTCTCCAACCATTCTGGTTCTGTTTTTTTGGAAAGCACGTTAACTTTCCAAAAATGAAAAAAACTGATTTTTGGAAAGTATGGTCACTTTCCAAAAACAAAAATTTATCTATTTTGGAAAGTAAATATATGCTTATTCCATGAAACTCATCGAACGCAGTTCCTATCTGGAGAGACTGATTTCTGTATTTGAAACCCCGGATATCAAAATAATCACCGGTATCCGCCGCTCGGGGAAATCGGTTCTTATGGAATCGTTTATCTCTCGTATCAGAGAACTTTATCCCGATGCGAATATACTGCATATTAATTTCAATTTTACTTCGAATGAATATCTGCGTGAGTATCACAGCCTGCTCTATCATATTGAAACAGAATATAAAAACGGCGTAAAAAATGTCGTCTGCATCGATGAGGTCCAGATGTGTGCGGGATTTGAAAACGCGATAAACAGTCTTCACGCCACAGGAAAATATGCCATCTATCTGACCGGATCAAATGCGTCTCTTCTCTCTGGCGATCTGGCGACACTCTTTACGGGAAGGGTTTTTGAGATCAGTGTGTATCCGTTCTCGTTTTCTGAATTTAGGAAATACTGGGAAATCCCGGACATCGATGAGGCATTTGAACGCTATATGCGTGAAGGAGGAATGCCCGGATCCTATCCGTACAAAAATCTGGATGAAAAATATGTCTATCTTCAGGGAATTGTCAATACCCTGTTGATTCGCGATATCCTGCAGAAATACCGGATCAAGAATACACCGGTTCTTGAACGTCTCTGCAATTATCTCATTGACAATATTTCAAATCAGACATCGGTCAGAAATATATCGGCCTCGCTTTCTGCTGACGGGTTTAAAACGAATCATATAACTGCCGGAAATTATCTCAATGCTCTTTGCAGCGCCTTTGCATTTTACCGGATAAACCGGTACGATATCCAGGGAAAACGCTACCTGTCAACGCAGGAAAAATACTATCTTGCGGATCATGCGTTCAGATATGCAATGCTCGGTACGAAGAATCTGAACTACGGAAGAATTCTGGAAAATATTGTTGCAATGGAGTTGCTGAGAAGAGGATATGAGGTATACACCGGCACACTCTATGGAAAAGAGGTCGATTTTGTTGCCCTGAAAGGAAATAGAAAATACTACATTCAGGTTGCAGACGATATAACCAGTCCTGAAACCTTCCAGAGAGAGTATGAGTCGCTGCTGAAGATCAAAGATTCCTATCCGAAAATGATAATCGCCAGAACAAAGCATGACGAATATGATTACGAGGGGATTAAAATTATGGATGTTGCACGCTGGCTTACAGAAACTGATTAAAGAAAAAAAATCGTAATTGTTCGACCCTCTCTTCAGCGGATATGGGGGAGAACAGTTTCACAAATCTATTTTTTCTGCCGGATATCCATCAGGGCATTAAGGCAGCGTTCCATGAACGAGACGCCTCCTTCGATGCCTGTCATGGCATGTGCGGCAATGGATATTCTGCTGCGGTCCGGCTGGGTGATGCCGACGAATGCCGCATCCGGCGCTGCGGTCGCTTCGAATGACGATCCAAGCAGAAGATCAGGCTGCTGTTCCAAAAGGACGCTGTTGATGTATGCGGAATCGGTCACATCTTCCCGCGGGAACACGGCAAGGATATCGGATCCGAAGTAGCGGACAAGCATTTTTTCCGCCATGGTGCAGTAGCTTTTCTGCGCCGCGATCGCTACCGTCGGCGGCGTGAATTTACGCAGGAACTTGTCGGCATAATGGAACATCACTTCGTCGGCGTGTTCCCATTCCTTCATGAACCGGTCGAGATCCGCATCCGGGAATTTTTCGGCAAGATTCCGTGCAGCGGCCGGTGCATCGGGGAAGAGGAACGATCCGAGATTTTCACCGATGCCTGCGTTCCAGGACGGGTTTACCGAGACCGTGTACGGCGAACCGCCGGCCTTGATATGGTCGTAGGTATCTGCCGCGAGTTTCAGGGAACAGGGGATTTCGAGCAGTGCAAGCAGACGTTCTGCTTCATGCAGGTTTCCGCGGGCGAAGAGGTCGAGTCCCAGGACACCGTCGATGTTCACTCCCGGCTGTGTAGCCGATGTCCGGATATCAAGGGCCTCGTAGGCGATTTTCATACCGGTTTCGGCGGTTCCGACATATCCCGGGGCATCCACGAAGAGTGCCGATCCGTCTTCGAATGCCGGCGAAAGATCGTCGCCGGTAAGCGCTGGAATACACGTATTGATGACGGCAACGGGTTTGCCGGTTTTTCCCAGCTGACTGATCACCGTACGCAGGCGGTCGACGGTACCCATGACGATTTCCGATTCAAGAAGCATCGTCGAATAGATGGGTTTTCGGAGGACGGATTTGGGATAATAGTAGCATCCGGAAGCGCCGTGGATGACGACGGAAAGACCTTCGATTCCGGAAAGTACGGCACAGGCTCCGGTCATTGCGCAGGGGACCGCCGGGTTTTCCATGCATCCGGTCATTTCCGTTTCTCCCTCCGCCAGAGATAGAGCATCTTCACCGTTCCGGAAACGCCGACCGGCAGATAGAACGGCAGTTTGATCGGGATGCCGTCAGCGGTTTCGGTCATATCGAGCATCTTCATGATCTCCCGTGCGACGGCGAACGTTCCTTCGAACGGTTCGATACCGAGATTGATACTGCATCCTTTCAGATCCGCGAACGGTTCGAGCATCTTCTTCTGGTATGCACGTTCATCCTCGACGGCCCGTTCGATTTCGGATTCCGGTATGCCGCAGGCAGATCCCACGTCCCGCAGGAACGCGACGGATCCCGAGAATCCGCGGGGGAATTCGGGAATGCAGGGCCGGCCGAACCGGTGTGCGATTTCGGTTCCCGCCCGCAGGGTGCGATGGTCGCGGATGATGAAGCATGCGGCCTGTCCGAGCTTTCGGATATCCTCTGCTTCGATGTTTCTGCAGAACCGCAGAATCACGCGGACCTGCAGTCTGTCCAGCAACCGTTCGACTTCCGCATAGTTCTCTTCGACCTCTGATTCCAGATTCTTTTCCCCGATGATGGCAACGGTCCGGGGAACCGGATCCGCTTTCCGTGCCCGTTCGGCAAGACAGGTCAATGCGATATTTTCACCGTCTTCCGCGCTTCCGCCGATGAACCCGGAGGTGGGAAGATATACGATGGATTCTGCCGCGGGATGATTCCTGCATACTCCTTCGCAGTCGTCGCCGATGGTTTCGGGAACGCAGGATGTCGCAACGACAATGAGTTCCGGATGGCTGGCTGCCGCTTTGTCGAGAGCTTTTGCAAGAGCTTCTTCTCCGCCGAATACGACATCCTTGTCGGAGATGTTCGAAGAGATTATCGGAGAAAGCCTGGCGGTTCCGCCGTCCAGGAGCAGGGCATGGAGCATGGAGAATATCTGATGCGTACACCCGTTCGGTGCATGCACTACCGTTACTGCATCCGAGATGAATGCGGTGACCGAAAGCGACCCGCCGAGGGTGCATCCGCCGATGCGTTTCTCAGAGATACTTTCGGACAAGATCTTCCAGCTCCTCGGCTTCGAGCGGTGTAGGAATGGTGAATGCGGTGTTCTCCAGAATGGTCTTTGCGCACTGGCGATAGATATTTGCCTGTTCGGATGTCGGATCGTCTTCGATGACCGTCATGCGGTTGACCTCCGCTTTCTGCACGGATTTGCTCCGCGGAATCATGCAGATGCATTTCGATCCGATCTTTTCCGCGAACTCTTCCACCAGTTCCTGTTCATGCTCCATATTCTTTGCATTGCAGATGATACCGCCGAGTTTGCATTTCGCGTTGTTCCTGCCGGCAAGACGTGCTACGGCCTTTGCGATATTGTTTGCGGCATAGAGACTCATGAACTCGCCGCTCGTGACCAGATAGATTTCTTCTGCGTATCCTTCGCGCATCGGCATGGCGAACCCGCCGCAGACGACGTCGCCCAGCACATCATAGACAATGACATCGCCGTAGAGCGCCTTGAGTTTTTCCAGCTGCTGGAACGTCGCGATGATACCGCGGCCGGCACACCCGATTCCCGGTTCCGGTCCGCCCGCCTCGACGCAGCGGACACCGCCGAATCCCTTGAATACGATATCTTCCGCAGTCAGGTTCTGATTGTCATACATCAGCTCGAGTACGGTGGGAATCCATTCTCCGTGCATCAGCATGCGGGTACTGTCGTGTTTCGGATCGCAGCCGATCTGCAGGACATCGAGACCCATTTCTGCCAGTGCCGCGGATACGTTCGCCGACGTGGTCGATTTGCCGATACCGCCTTTCCCGTACAGAGCAATCTGTTTCATTGCCTATATGTTGACCGGACAACCTGATAAATATTGAGTTAACACAGATTTACTTGAGAAAAAAAGAAGGTGGGATAGATCAGAGTGCCCAGTCCGGCAGTCCGAGTTCTATGCCGAATATATACAATCCTATGGTGAACAGGAGGAAGGTGAACAGCAGGATACCGATCAGGTTCAGGAACCATCCGGCGGTCACCATATCCTTCATTTCGACGTATTCGGTACCGTACGCGGCGGCGTTCGGCGGGGTTGCGACCGGCAGCATGAACGCAAGCGACGACGCGACGGCCACGGTCATCATCAGGATGATCGGGTTGACCGCAAGACCGACCGCGACGCCTGCCATCACCGGAATCATGATGTTCGCCACCGCCGTATTCGACGTGAACTCCGTCAGTATCATGACGACGAACGCCAGGAGCAGGACCAGGACGATGACCGGAACGGTGATACCGCCGAAGGCATTCGCGATTGTCTCGGAAAGACCGCTCGCCTTGAATGCGGCAGAAAGCGACATACCGCCGCCGAAGAGCAGCAGGATTCCCCACGGGATCTTGGATGCCCATTTCCAGTTCAGCGTGAATTCGTGATTCTTCCAGGATACCGGGAGAATGAAAAGGAGCAGTGCACAGAAGATGGCGATCGTACAGTCTTCGACCTTGACCGGCAGAATACCGGCATAATAGAGAGAGTTGATTCCCGGAATGACCACGGACCCGATGGTTTTCGGATCCTTGAAGATCCAGGCAAGTGCCGCAAGGATGAAGACGAACAGGGTGTTCTTTTCACCTCTGCTCATGGGGCCGAGTTCTTCGACCTGTTTTTGCAGGATTTCCTTCGTACTGTCGAGATTCTTCGGCATCTTGCGGTAGGCGATCTTGGTAAGCCAGACCCACATGATGGCGATCATGATGACGGCGAACGGTACACCGAACAGCATCCAGGTAAAGAAGTCGATCTGCGGTGCTTCCGGATAGAACTTGGCAAGCATCGAAACGAAGACGGCGTTTGCCGGCGTTCCGATAAGAGTCGCGATACCGCCGACACCTGCCGCATATGCGATGGAAAGGACCAGACATCCGGCGAATGCCTTTTCCGATTTGTCCATTTCCTTCGGATTCTTGTGCGGAAGAACCGTGATGATGATGGCGACCGCAATCGGAATCATCATCATGGCGACGGCAGAGTTCGACATCCACATGGAGAGGAACGCGGTCGCAATCATGAATCCCAGGATCAGTTTCGTCGGACTTGATCCGGTTTTCGAAACGATCTTCAGTGCTATTCTCCGGTGCAGATTCCATCTCTGCATGGCCATGGCGATCATGAATCCGCCCATGAAGAGGAAAATAACATTATCCGCATACGGTGTTGCCGCTCCGGTGACGGAGAGTACACCTAAAAGCGGAAACGCGACTAGAGGAATCAGCGCGGTAGCTTCGATGGGGATCGGCTGCATGATCCACCAGATAATCATGAGAACCGTAACAGCGACGGTCATCTTCGCTGCGTGCGGCATGACGTTTTCCAGCGGTAACAGCATTACCAGCACAAAAGCGGCCAAACCCACCAAAAGCCCATACGCTTTATTCATAATAGTTTAGATATTTGGGCTTTCAGGTAATGAGTGTTGCCCTTTGTATGCAGGTATATTTAATGTTCTCACAGCGCAAACAATACTGCACACTTTATAAATGGACAGATAATATGGCTGAAGTTCCCGTACAGGATTATGCAAAACAGCAGGAAATAGAAAAGGACGAGGCGCGAAAGCGTTATGAGTTCAAGAAGAAGCTCGAACGCCTCGAGGAAAAGGAAGGTTCGGGTACCGAACTCATCTCGCTCTATATTCCTCCGGATAAACAGATCTACGATGTGACCGCACAGCTCAGGGATGAATACGGGCAGTGTTCCAACATCAAAAGCAAACAGACCAGAACCAATGTACAAAGCGCGATATCTTCGATTCTGGCGCGACTGAAATACTATAAGCAGGCACCGGAAAACGGCATGGCGGTATTCTGCGGCGCAATCAATGTCGGCGGCGACAAGACCGACCTTGAATCCATCATCGTCGAACCGCCGGAGCCGATCAAGACCTATACGTACCGCTGCAGTTCGAATTTCGAACTGGAAACACTGAAGGATATGCTCGACGACCGTGTCGTCCACGGTCTGCTGGTCCTTGATCTGCAGGAGGCATACTGGGGAATCCTTACCGGCACCCGTATCGAGCCGATTGGCGGAACCCAGTCGATGGTACCGAACAAACAGCGTAAAGGAGGTCAGTCTTCGATCCGTTTCGCCCGTAACCGTGAAATCGCTATCAATGCGTTCTTCTCGAAGGTAGGTGAACAGGCATCGGAAGCGTTCCTGAGCGATCCGAAGTTCTTCGACCGGTTCAAGGGCCTGATCGTCGGCGGTCCGATGCCGACCCGTGAAGAGTTCGTCAAAGGAAACTATCTGCACCATGAGGTCCAGAAACGCCTGCTCGGCAGTATCGATGCCTCCTATACGAACGAATGCGGTCTGCGTGAACTCGTGTTCAATGCGCAGGAGCTCCTGCGTGGCGAAGAGATTTCGGGCGAAAAGCACGAGATGGATAGATTCTTCACCGAACTGAGAAAGGAGAACCCGGCAGCCGCATACGGCGAGTCGAGTGTCCGTGCGAACCTCGAAGCGGGTGCGGTCGATACCCTGCTTCTGTCGGAAAAGCTGCGTGAAGCACGTCTGACGATCTCCTGCGGCAACTGCGATTATCAGGAAGTCAAGTCCATGCAGATCGAGCCGGGAAAACGGTTCAAGGATCTGCCGCTCGGCAGATGTCCGAAATGCCAGTCGCCGCTGATTCTGGAGAAAGAAGAGGATATCATCGACGAACTGACCGCTCTTGCCGACACTTCGAATACCCGGGTCGAGATCATTTCCGATTCTTCCGAAGAAGGAGGCACCCTGATGTCTGCATTCGGCGGAATCGCGGCAGTATTGAGATACCCGACGGGGATGTAAGCATACCATGTATCTGAAATATATTGAAAACGTAACGTCTCTCCTGAAAGAGGCGACCGGACTCGACGATGTCCTTCTGGCAGACGGCGGCGATCATGCGGATATTGCATCGACCGCGGCATTCGCTCTTGCCAAGACCCAGAAGAAGAATCCGGTTCTGATCGCAAAAGAAATCGCTGAAAAGATAACCGCACCGGCAGCGGAAGCAGGTATCGAAGTGTCCTGCAAGGGTCCGTACATCAACTTCGTGTTCGGTCCGAAGTTCGTCGCCGATTCCGTCAAAGCCGCCCGCAGTCCGGATTACGGAACGCTGCCTGCCCGTGCTGAAAAGGTCATCATCGAACACACGAGTGCCAACCCGAACGGACCGCTGCATGTCGGCCATATCAGGAACACGGTCATCGGCGACACGCTGGTACGTGCATTCAGGAAAGCCGGATATCCGGTCGAAGCCCAGTATTACCTGAACGATATGGGCCGCCAGATCGCCATCGTCGCCTGGGGAGTCAAGCATCTCCATTACGAGCGTCAGCCGGGAGAAAAGGGCGATGAGTTCATTGTCCGCCACTACGTCGAAGCGAACCGTATCGCCAAGGAGAAACCGGAGATCGAAGCCGAGTTCGATGAAATGATGGAAAAGATCGAAGCAGGCGATCCGGAAACGGTCGAACTGTTCCGCACCTCGGTCGCGACCTGTGCGGAAGGTATCAAGGAGACGCTTGCCTCGATGAACGTGAAGCATGACCGGTTTGTTCCGGAAACGACGTTCCTGCGCAACGGATCCATGCAGGAAGTCCTCTCCCGTATCGAGAAGCTGCCGAACGCATGCCACGACGACCAGATGATGTATCTCGATCTGTCCGAACAGGGTTTTGGAAACAAATACGTCCTGCGCAGAAGCAACGGAACCTCGGTCTATGCATCCCGTGACCTTGCGTTCCACTTATGGAAGAATGGTCAGTGCGACCGCAGCATCGATATCCTGGGAGCCGACCACAAACTGATCGGCGCCCAGCTGCAGACGACGCTTTCCCTGATCGGCGAACGCCCGCCGGAGATTGTCACGTTCGAGTTCGTATCTCTTCCGGAAGGATCCATGTCGACCCGTGGCGGCGTCTTCATTTCCGCCGACGAACTCATTGCGGAAACCCGGAAACGCGCCTTCGATGAAGTCACCGCACGCCGTCCGGAACTGGGCGAGGATGATCGCAGGAAGATTGCCAATGCCGTCGCCGTCGGTGCGGTCCGCTACGATATCGTCAAGGTCTCCGCGGAAAAATCGACCGTGTTCGACTGGAACGAAGCACTGGATTTCGAACGCCAGAGTGCACCGTATGTCCAGTATGCACACGCACGTGCCTGTTCCATTCTCGAGAAGGCGAAGGAGGAAGGCGGATTCAAGGAGAACTACGAGTATACCGATTCCTACGAGATCGCGGTTGCAAAACACCTGTCCAGATTCCCGGCGGTCATCGAAAAGGTGGTTACGGAACTTCGTCCGCATCTTCTGGCGGTCTATGTCCGTGACTTGGCCGATCTCTTCAATTCGTTCTACCGGTTCGACCCGGTGCTGAAAGCGGAAGGAAACGTCCGCGATGCACGCCTGACGCTGGTCGATGCATGCAGAAACACGCTGTTCCAGGCACTCAATGTCTTAGGCATCGAAGCGCTGGAAAGCATGTAAAAATATTTCACTTTTTTTTATCGTCTTCTTCGTCTTCTTCATCCAATCCGTTCTTGTAGTACCAGAGATCGTACTCTTCATAGGCATGGATTTCCTGAGCGATCTGGACCGCCAGGGTATGCCAGCATTTGTTTCCGTATTTCGATGCGGCACAGCTGCAGAACTCGCCGTCGATACAGTATTCGTCGTTCTTGCCGACGACGACGAAGAAGTCGAGGTATTTCTTGACCTGATTGTTCGCGACGGCGTCGATCGCCGTCTGACCGCGTTTCCCATAGGTCTCGATGAACGCCTGCCGAACAGTGTCGGTGATCTTGCCTTCGCGTTTCAGGATCCAGAACGGATTGATCATTCTATGATGGAGGTACGGGGGATATCTGCGATGAACGTCCAGTTCTCGCGGTTTGCAAGCGCCTGCATGCCCGGAGCTTCCAGTGCGTAATGGGTCGCTTCTATCAGCGGAATCGGGGATTCCAGCGCCATATTGTATTTCAGTTCGGATGCAAGGTATGCCTGTGCGCCAAGATTCTGTGCTTCATAGATCAGGTCCCAGTCGAATGCCGCACCGCCTGCGACACCGATGCGTCTGACCTGAGAAATATCGCCCCATACCCGCAGACCGCATCCGAGAATCTTCGCCATCTCGGCGAACGATACGGTGATATCGCCGACGACGCCGAGGGATCCGGGAGTCGCATCCATCCGGACGCAGTTCTTCAGTCTGAGCGTCTCGGCAAGCGCATCATTGATACCGCCGGCTGCATGGTCGAAATTCGTGTGCATCGCATAGAGATTGACATCGGCTTTCGCAAGCGGACGGAGAATCTCCGCCGCACGGCCGGTGACCCCGTGCATCGGGTTCCAGAATGCCGGATGATGGACCACCAGTGCATCGAATCCGCCGTCTGCCGCGGCGGCGGCGACTGCAGGAGTCGCGTCCAGGGCACAGGCGATCTTCTCGATGGTGTCGGTTCCTTCGTAGAGCAGACCGATTCTGCCGGTATCGAAATCTTCGGCGAGGTCCGGTGGAGCGAGCGATTCCAGATGGGTGATGAATTCCGTTCGGTTCATGATATTTTTTTTCTTAGTTGTAGTGTTTGATATGGATCTGTTCCTTTGCAGCCGGTTCAGCGGATTCCTGGTCTGTGACTTCACGGATCTTTCTGATCGGTTTTACGGTAAGTGCATTGATGAAGACCGATCCTTTTGCACGGCCGTAGACGCGTCCGAGAACCTCGACGATGGCGCCGGGGCCTACCAGCGGATCGGGAAGAGCGAACCGTTTGACGACGATGGTTCCGGTCGGGTCCTCGATAAGATAGACCGGTTTGTTCATGTACAGACCGGTGACCCGGAGAATCTTTCCTTCGAGGATGACCGTGGTTCCGCGCATGGCGGCCGTGACCTGACGGGCACGTACGACTTTCGCGACGGACCGTGCGGCATCGATGTTGTTGATGACCTGTTTTTCGCTCGAGTAGGTCAGGACAAGCGGCAGGACGATCAGGATAATGATCATCGGAATGCCGAGGTAGAGGTAGAGGGGATTATGGGTACTGCCCAGGCAGAATGCGCAGATTGCCGCGAACAGGACAATCACTCCCAGCAGGGCCGGCGGGATACGCAGAGTAATACCTTTTATTTTCATTAAATATCATGCGACGGGCGGCCTAATCAACATATCCCCATGGACAGGTCCCACCCCTGCCGCCCCTTGTCTACCCTCTGCGACAGCGATATCGGATGCGTGTCCATCATGAATGCATGACGAAATCATCATGCGACGCGGTCGTACCGGTCTATTCTCCGTCGTTTCCCGACGACCTCATGCGGCATGCGGACCGCAATCCGCTGTTCAGCGGGACCATGCAGGAGATCGCCGATATATTCAAGGTCAGCCGCAGTACGGTCTGTGCCTGGTGCACGGATCATCCTGCGTTCGGCGATGCGGTCATCCAGGTCCAGGAAGGACGGAACGACCGGATGGCACAGAAACTCTATCGTGCGGCGTCCGGGTATGCCTACAAGGAACACAAGATCGTACAGGATACGGACGGAACCGTTCTCAAGGAAGAGATCTCGGAAAAGTATCTGCCGGAAAATGTCAATGCGATCCGGCTCTGGCTCATCAACCGGAACGGCCGCGAATGGAAAGCAAAACCGGAAGAGACCGTGGCCGCCAGTGTCACCATCAATCTGGTCAACAATCTCGAGGAGTTCCGGTAATCCATGGATGCAGGAATCCGGCAGGCGTTCGTACCGACCCCGCGCCAGGAGGAAGCCCGGATGCTGATTCGCCGGTGCAAGTACACGCTGCTTGCGGGCGGGTCGCGGTCGGGAAAGACGGCGCTGTTCATCTATTATCTCATCTGCCGTGCACTGCTCGAACCCTGCCGGCAGGCGGTTCTCCGGTTCCATTTCAACGATGTCAAGCGCAGTATCGGCATGGACACGCTGCCGAAGGTCCTGGACCTCATGGGATGTACCAATTACGTGCTGAACAAATCGGACTGGGTCTATTCGATACCGACCATGTCCGGAAAGATGTCCGAGATCTGGCTCGGCGGCCTCGACGACAAGGAACGGGTCGAAAAGATCCTGGGAAACGAGTATGCGACCATCTACATCAACGAGGCATCGCAGGTATCCTATCAGGCGTATACGACGGCACTTACCCGTCTGTCGCAGAACACCGGTCTGGAGAACAAGGTGTTCATCGACTGCAATCCGCCGGAAAAATCCCATTGGCTGTATCAGATGTTCGTGCTGAAGAAGGAACCGGGGTCGGGAAAGGACCTGCCGTTTCCGGAACTCTACGGGATGATGCAGATGAATCCGGTCGACAACCCGCATCTGCCGCGGGATTATATCGACCATGTCCTGGCAGTCCTTCCCGAGCGGCAGAAACAGCGGTTCCTGTATGGTGAATGGCTGGACAAACGGGACGGATCGCTCTGGACCCGCACGGCAATCGATGCGAACCGGATCGATATGCCGCGCCGTACGCCGACGCTCCGGGTCATCGCCGTCGATCCTGCGGTGACGGCGCATGCGTCTTCCGATGAAACGGGAATCGTGATCGTTTCCCGCGATTATGCCGGACACATGTACGTCGAAGAGGATCTGTCGGGAACCTATACGCCTGCCGTATGGGCGGCTCTGGTCATGCAGAAATATGCAGACCGGCATCTGGATGCGGTCGTCGCCGAGGTCAATCAGGGCGGCGATTTCATCGAGAC
>DALTWN010000182.1 GCA_029987045.1 Methanocorpusculum sp. | reverse complement strand
GTTAAACCGACTCACCTCCGTTACACTTTTCTGATATCATTCACTACATCTGATACGTATGGACAGATATCTTGATTGCTATTTTTCCTAATTCACAGAAAACGCCGAAGAGCCATTTTTTTCAAAATTCTGTACAGGTCAGTCGCCATCTGTTAACACCGTGTACACGTCTGGAAAAACAGTACAATTTTTTCAAAATTATATACCAATACCAAAATAATACAATAATTGTATTTATACTTTTTTATTAACAAGTACAATATTCTAAAAATAATAGACATAATTATTACAAAAGGACGCCATTATTCTTATAGAACTCATAGATGCACCATGACAAACAACATGACTTTCGACCCTGAAACACCATATAATGCACTCCCCCATCTTCCCCCTGCAACCGAGGTTGAAACACCAGAAATCTGGAAAAAATGCATTTCAGCAAACATAGCACTCGCAAAACTGAAAGAAGCAACAAAACTTATCCCAAATCCAGATATCCTTATCAGCACAATTCAGTTACTTGAAGCAAATGCCAGTTCTGAAATCGAGAATATCTTTACTACAACAGATTCACTCTATCAGGCACTTTCAATCCCCTCTGAAAAGACAGATCCGGCTACCAAAGAAGTTCTGAATTATCGTAAAGCACTTTATAACGGATATCAAAGATTGAAAGACAGCAATCTGCTCATTGACGAACAGTTACTCTGCCATGTCTGCAGCATCCTTCGTTCCTGCGAGGTTACGAGACGAAACTGTGGTGTGGTAATCGGCAACCAAAAAACAATTGTCTATACTCCTCCGGCAGACCCCCATGTTATCGAAGCGCTGATAAACAATCTGATCGAGTATATCAACAAGAATGAGGAGCCGGATCCGCTTATCTGCCTTGCACTCATTCATTATCAATTCGAATCAATTCATCCGTTCACTGACGGAAATGGAAGAATCGGACGGATTCTCAATATACTCTATCTGGTCAAGAAAGGGATTCTTGATTTTCCTGTTCTCTATCTAAGCCGATACATCATCCTGCATAAAAGTGAATACTACACACTGCTGAGAAAGACAACCGCTGAAAATACCTTCAAGGAATGGATCTGCTTCATGTTGGATGCCTTGAAAGAAACAGCAGAGGAAACGTATCAAAAAATCAACGCGATTACCAAGCTCATGAACGAAACACGCGAGTACTGCCGCACACATCTCCCACCACACATGTACTCCTATGAACTCATCGAAACCCTGTTTGTTCAACCATACTGCAAGCCGGCATTCTTAATTGATGCAGAAATCGGTTCCAGACAAACAGCGATGAAATATCTGAAAACCCTGGAATCACTGGGTATCCTGAAATCAGAGATACGGGGGAGGGAACGTATCTATATCAATACAAAGCTCCTTGAGATATTGAATTGATGCTCAATACCCTGCCACCTTGCAGGATAACAAGCGCTCTCTGTTCAGAATTTCAGAATATCTGTTTCCGTAATGATTTCATCCATCCGGATATCGTAGGCATCGGTCGGAACCAGGGCCACTTCCTGACAGGAATAGGCAATTCCTATCTTATAGAGAGACGGATTCGCAGCAAGGAACCGGTCATAGTATCCGGCACCGTATCCCAGACGGTTCCCGGTTCTGTCGAATCCCACCATCGGCAGAATGACACATTCGACGGCGGATGCATCTATCGGGATTTCAGACCCGATGGGTTCCGGAACATTGAACGTCGACGGCCGAAGAGCGGACACCGATCTGAGACGGGAAAGACGCAGGGTGTGTGTCTCCTTTTCGATGATGGGGACGACGATCGTCTTTCCTGCGGCGAGCATGTTGTTGATGTAGACCAGAGTCTCAACTTCCGGATCCTTTGCCGCATAGACCATGATGACCCGATACCGGTCGGTCTCACGAATGAGCCGGGCCGTTATCTCACAGCTGTTTCTGCGGCGTTCCGCGAGCGTCTGGGCAAACCGCCTGTCCTTGAGAAGTGTCCGAAGCCCGGTCTTGTCCATCGCGCTTCAGTTCATCTCCAGCATTCTGCCGAACCGCGGAACGAAATCCTTCTTGCGTGACACAATGCCCGGCAGATTCATCGGTGCTTCCCAGTGAAGAGCGGAAAGCAGTGCCTGGTCATTGGTGACCGCATACATGACGGACCCCATTTCGGAAACACTGGTATAGAGCGCGACATAGACATCGGGTGCATTCGGTTTGTGCAGTTTTTCATTGAGTGCCGCATAGATATCGGCGGATTTCCCGTCGACGAATTCATAGGACGGCATCAGAATCTGAGCGATGACGACACGGCGTGACCCGAGCGTGAATTCCTTGGTATCACGTTCCTGCAGTTCATCCTGGGAAACACCGGAAAGCGCCATGCCTTCCGCAATCAGTTCCGTGCCGTATGCTTCGATATCCACACCGGCGATCTCTGCAAGACGTGCTGCAATGTGGCGGTCGATATCCGTCGTGGTCGACATCTTCAGGCCGAGCGTATCCGAGAGGATTCCCGACAGCAGGATGCCGGCGATCGCCTTCGACGGAAGCGTGCCCGATTCCAGATATCTGCGGGAGATGATCGTGGATGTCGATCCCAGCGGTTCCATGGAGAAGCTGATCGGTTTCAGCGTCGACATGGCGCCGAGACGGTGATGGTCGATAATCTCGACGACGTCGGCGGTCTCGATGCCGTCGACTGCCTGACTGTACTCGTTGTGGTCCAGAAGAATGACGGATTTCGCGATATCGCCCATCAGGGAATTGCGGGACACCGTCCCGACGAATTTACCGTCAGCATCCTGGATACATGCCGCACGGTACGGTGAACTG
>DALTWN010000181.1 GCA_029987045.1 Methanocorpusculum sp. | reverse complement strand
AATCGACA
This sequence comes from Methanocorpusculum sp., assembly GCA_029987045.1. Classification (GTDB taxonomy): domain Archaea; phylum Halobacteriota; class Methanomicrobia; order Methanomicrobiales; family Methanocorpusculaceae; genus Methanocorpusculum. The sequence continues at coordinate 2,843 of DALTWN010000181.1, read as the reverse complement.
GTACAGAAACCGTACCGGAAAAACTATCGTAACCGCGGGATTTTCCCCGCAGTCTTTTTTTCTCGATTATTTCAAATCTGCAGCGACATCCCGCAGGAACTGTTCGATGACAGTTCGGGTGACGTGCGGCATAAGGACGAAACGGAGATCGTGGTTACGGGTATGCGATACATGCCACCCGGGTGGAATCGGGAAATCATGGAATGCAACCAGATTCAGCACCGGATCAATCACCTTTTCGTAGCCGAACGCAGTCAGTCCTTCCGTCAACCGGCGGGTATTCTCCATACATCCGGCAACGATGTCGCGGAACCCTTCACGTCCCAAATACTTGATGACCGCATAGGCGGCAGCGACATCCGCTCCCGGACGCGTACCGGTCAGTGTGGTCTGTACTCGTGACGACAGATAGGGAGTCTCCACGCTCAGCCGCTGCGGATCTTCCGGATTCCTGAACAGCAGACAACCGCCCGGAATGGTACCCATCCCCATCTTATGCGGATCGAGCGAGATCGAATCGACACCGGCAACCGCGAAATCAAAGGGAATCGGTGTATCGAGGAACGGGATAACGAACCCGCCGAACGCCGCATCCACATGGAAGAATAGGTCATGTTCCTGTGCCAGTCTGCCGATGGCAACGATGTCGTCGACGACACCATACTCAGTCGTTCCGGCAACTGCAGAGACGGCAACGGTATTCGTGTCGATGAGTTCCGCCATCGCTGCCGTATCCACCGTATAGGCACCTGGTTCATACGGAGCGATACGCAGTTCCACCCCAAGCATATCTGCAATCTTGTCGAAGGAGAAATGTGCAGAGGCAGGCACCACGATATTCGGACGATCGACATGCCGGCGTTTGGTCGCTACCCTGATTGCCTGAATATTCGATTCGGTCCCACCCGAGGTCATGCATCCGGTAGCGGTACTGCAGTGCAACAGCTCGCCCAGACTTTCGACCAGGAGCGACTCGACCTTTGCCGTGCCGGCGAACAGGGCAGGGTCACCGAGATTCGTTGCGGCATAGAGAGAGCGAACCTCATTCGTTATCGGATGCGGAATCGTACACATCGAACTCAATATATGATCATGCGGTGCATCCAGCGCCCGATATCCGGACAGGAACGCCAGTACCTCTTCCCGCGAACATCCAGTAGTATCCATAGAACGTTATCCCTGTTGTATAGGTTTTCAAGTGTCTTATAGTGTAGCCATCTGACCACTCAGGTCTTCTTCCGCGAAACCGTCTGCTGCGGGCGCGTGCGGGGTTTTCCTGCCGACAGTTTCTTTCCGCCCTGCGGTTTTTTTGCCCCCCGTGTCTTTTCCATCAGTGCCTTCGCCTTATCCGGACAGGGGCTACCGGTCGCGGTTCCCGCAATCATCCGGCACCAACTAGTCTTACCCATCAGCAGATTGTAGGCCTGCTGTTTCTCGTTCCAGCGGACCAGGACCGAATCGACCGCGACGACGCTACCATACGAGGCGGTGAGCAGGGCTTCATGTTCCGGCGTACGGTGGAATGCCGGCAGTGCCAGATAACAGGGCACAGTTCCCGACCCGTCGCAGACAAGATAAAGATAGGTCTTCACATCACCGATATCCGCCGACATCACCGAAACCGTGACATGGATCCGTTTACCGTCATGCCGTTTGATCTGCGACAGACGAGCACGTTTCGCATCCGCAGGAATCCGATACCCGCACCGGCGGTGTCCGTCTTTCCGGAATACCGCATACGCGTACTTGACATCGGTATTGAGATAGCGGTACGCTTCCTCTTCGCCGGCGACTGCCTGCATGAGCCGGGTTGGTCTGATATCAGCACCCGTCTGGAACGTCCAGCAGGGAGATACCCGGCAGGGAACACCGCGAAGATCGGTGCAGGGAGCATAGATTGTGAGTCCGCGGGCCTTGACCTCACGAGAGATGTCACGTAGCGGCACCGCATTCTCACGGTCGGCCGGTTCAAAGACCAGGAGACTGCCGTCAGCAACCAGATGTTCGGAAACTCGCATCAGAAACCCGGCTTTTCCGTCGGCATCGAGCGGTAGCTCGTTTATCACATTAGCACAGATGATGAGATCGAACTCGCCGTCCGGCAGCTGTTCGACGATATTCATCGATACCGGTTTTTCCACTCGGCATGCGCCGCCCATCTTCTGGGCCAATGCCGGAATGAGATAGGCATAGGCTTCCCGATGGGTATCCGCTGCTTCTGCCGCATACAGCTCGGCACTCATGCCGGCAACCTGTGCCAGCGTCAGAATCACCGCAGCCGCCGCCGTTCCCGGCCCTGCACCGAGATCGAGGATTCGCAGATGTTTCCGGCACAGCCCTGCCGCAATCAGCGACCGCAGATACTCGGCAATCTCATAGAGATACCCCGGCATCTGGTATGCCATGTACGACAGCACGCTGTATGCACCCTTATAGGAGACGACACGCCGCATGCCTTCTTTCCAGTACGCATCCTTCTGAGCAAGGACCGCATGCCGAATCTTATCAAGAACGGCGGCATCGTTCCATGTCTTGCCGGTTATCTTTTCGATGTAGGATTCCACCAGCTGTTCCAGTTCCGGAAACTTCCGGGCGACAAGACATGCATCCAGTGCACGGAGTTCCTCGTCAGATGGCGTATACCGCGGATTTTCAGTCATGATATCGGTATCTGGTGCGGGATAAAAAAAAACGCCCGCTGTTGATATAGATAGTTTGGTCTTCGGGCGGATAATGATATCGCAGAGCGGAAATTCGACGGAAAAATCAGGAAAGCGGGGTAAACGACATGCCATCTTCCTGGACGATATCCAGTTTGGTCTTTTTCGCCTTGGTAGAGACAA
>DALTWN010000180.1 GCA_029987045.1 Methanocorpusculum sp. | reverse complement strand
CGAGAATCGAGACCGGCTCAATCCCCGACGGTGCAGGTGTTCTTGTCTCCTACAGCTACAAGGCGATCATCAGCAAACGGCTCACCTACGGCTCGACCAAGATGCCGAAATACCTGCATGTCTGGCTCGTCAATACCAACGCCGACGGCAAGAAGTTCGTCATCGAGATCTATCGCGTGTCGTCTATCCAGTCGCTTGAACTGACACTCGGATCCGATAAGAGCAAGGCCCTGATGCAGATGCCGGTCTCGATCATCGGAAAACCGGATTCGACCCGTCCGGCGGACGACGACCTGTTCAGCATCTACGACGAGCAGGGATACGAAGGAGCTGCGGACGAATGACCGTCCATGATTTTCTCTGTTCCGCGGAGAAAGACCGTGATCTGATCACGTTCGGTACGCCCGAAAAGAAGGTTACCATCGATGCGACGTTCGTTCCGGCATCGACCGCCTACCGCATGATGAAACTGCTGGTGAAGGATCCGGAAACCAACCGGTATTCCGACACCGTCTATGCGGACATCATCGCCCTGTTCACGACCGAGGTCGATGCCGCATGGATCGTGGAAAACACCAGTTATCTGACGCTCGATTCCATCGTCGCCCTCCTCATCGGTAGGGCATTCGCGAAGGGTGAGGGAAAAAACTAGCGTATGAGAAGTATCTGGACCTCATCGCGCCGGTCTGTTTCGTCTATCATCTGACCCCGCACGATTTCGAACGGTCCTATTCCTTTGCGGAACTTTCGGCGATGTCGGGAGCGGCCGGCCGGTTCCTTTCCGCGCTGACCGGTACCCTGGTTCCGCGTATGCCTATTAAACGAACAGATGCACCTGACCGTGCGGGATTTCGCAGGGTCTACGGCGCACATTTCAAGACACGACTCTAGACAGAAGAAATGACAGACACCATCGACAGAATCCAGGTGGAATTCTCTACCAATATCCGGGAATTCACGACCCAGCTTTCCGGCATCGAATCCGGCGTCGGAAACGTCGCAAAGACGTTTTCCACGGTCGAGTCCGCATCGCAGGGCTACACGTCCGCGATGGATTCCACGGCGACCGCGACAACTGCTGCGGTCGCGTCCATCACCGATTATACGGCCGCTTCCGTCACGCAGGCGAGCGCCGCACGGACCGCCGCCGATGAAACCGAAAGCCAGGGCAGACGGTCGGCGGAAGCGTTCCAGGGGATAAAGGAAGGATTCGTCCAGATTAAGACGGTTCTCGGCATGCTCGGGGTATCCGTCGGTCTTGGTGCGCTCATCAGCCAGATAAAACAGCTCAGGGCGGAAGCGGAAGCCGCCGGAAAAGCATACGGCAGGATGTACAACACGATCTATTACACGACCGGCGAACTGACCGGAACGCAGAAGGAACTTGCCGACTCGCTCCGGCTCGAAGGATTCGATACGACCGCTATCGCCGAGACCGTCGCAAGACTTACCGCGCTGTTTCCCGACGCCGAATCGACCGTTCTTGAAACCGGCGAGACGGCTTTGGCGCAGATGGCGGAAGAAGTGCTCTGGATGGAACGCAAAGGCTACGGCGATGTGTCTTCGCTCATCGACGGCATGAACGAAGCGTTCAAGAAATGGTCGGTTCCATCGGGCGAAATTACCGGCGAACTCGGATATCTTGCCGCCGCCTACCGTGATACCAATACCGATGTCACCACGCTTCTGTCGTCGCTCACCCGTCTCGATGAAGTCGGCCGGACACTCGGGTTCACGTTCCGTGATATGGTGGATTTCATCGGTGCCGCGAACGTCGCCGGTAACCTCGAGGATCTCTCGAATGTCGGTATGCGGTTCGAATCGCAGTATACCGCCCGGGTTTCCGACATCTATCAGGCACTTCTGGATGCCGACCGCGAAACGCTGACGCTTGCCGGACTCGGTGCCGAAGATGCGGGTTCCGCGATTCTGCAGGTTGTAGAGGCCATGTCTGTCGACGAATCGGCCGCGAAGACGAAAGCGCAGGAACTTGCCGGCACCATTGTTACCTCTATATTCCGGGAAGCGAACCGGGAAGCATCCGTTGCGGTCACGCAGGCGCAGGCTTCCCAGATATGGGCGGACGCGCTGGATATCGAGGTCAGCAGGATGACCAACCGTCTTGCGGATCTGTCGATGTCGGCTGTCCGCGGATATGAGAATATTCGGACCGCAAACCGCGACATCGTTGCAGAAACCGGACAGACCACCACGATACTCGTCAAGGTAGACAAGGGTCTTGGCACCTCCGATTATGCGGCGAAGACCGAAGCCGCGAAAGAAGATGCGCTGCGGTCAACCTGGGCAGGTACCCGTACCCCGCTGGTCGAAAAGCGGACGTCTGCGTATATCGACGAAGGCAAGGATTACTGGTCGGGATACGGCATCGCCAATCTGGACGTGGAACTTTCACGGATTGCCGCTTATCTGCTTGCAGGAACCGGGGTGCTGAAGAATCTTGTCTCCGGCTCTGCGGAAGAACCGGCTGGCGATGCCGGACTGCTCGATACGATTTCCCGGTTCTTTGCACAGCTGTCTCCTGTAGGAGTCGCTTCTGCCGCGGAGATGGAACCGCTTTTCAACGGAGATATTTCTGCGACCGGCGATGTGCATCTCTCTCCTGCGGAAAGTATGGCAATCTCCGCAGACTCGGCGACGGTGGTGGCAGATCATGTATCAGCCGATACGAAAGAAGTTCCTGACGTCACCGTGGATGTTCCCGATGTTCTTGTCGAACCGGCCATTTCTCTGAATCCTGCAATCACGGTCGCGCCGCAGATAACGGCCGCGTGTGCTGCGCCGGAGGTTTCCGTGTATCCGGAACTCTCCGTGAATCCGTCTGTAATAGTCAATCCATC
>DALTWN010000009.1 GCA_029987045.1 Methanocorpusculum sp. | reverse complement strand
GGAGCTGGTCCGGAGAGGTGATGGAGATTTCTGCATCGACTTCGGTCTTCTTGTATTCGACTGCTGCGTTGAGCAGGAGAATCTTTGCCTTTTCGACCGACTTCGGCATGCCCGGGTGGACACGTTCCTTGTCGATGAGCATACCCTCGACGATCTCGGAGTCTTCGATTGCTCCGCCGACACGCTTCTCGACCTTGACGTTTTCGGTATCTACAGTACCGTCCTCGTCGGTAACGAGAGTGACTGCACGGACGATTAAGTCACAGAGCTTTTCTTTGGAAGCTTCTGCGTTCTTTCCGGTCATTGCAGTTCCTGCAATCTTGGAAAGGATTTCCTTGTCGGTCGGTTTGACATCGTGTGCAATGGTCTGGAGAAGTTCCTGTGCTTTCTCTGCTGCCTGGCGGTATCCGAGAGTGATAACCGTCGGGTGGACATCCTGCTCGAGGAGTTCTTCGGACTTCTTTAAGAGTTCGCCTGCAATAACGACTGCAGAGGTGGTTCCATCTCCGACTTCGTCATCCTGGGTCTTTGCGACCTCGACCATCATCTTTGCTGCCGGGTGTTCGATATCCATCTCTTTCAGGATAGTCACACCATCGTTGGTAATAACGACATCACCAATGGTATCGACAAGCATTTTGTCCATTCCTTTCGGACCGAGCGTGGTGCGTACTGCGCCTGCAACAGCTTTTGCTGCAGCGATGTTCATGCTCTGAGCGTCGCGTCCCCGAGTACGGGATCCGCCCTCTTTCAGAATTAAGATCGGCTGACCGCCTAATTGTGCTGACATGTATAATCACCTATACCTCAACATATCTGCTGAGGTACTGTATCAATTATCTTGTATTGTTGTTCTATATATATGTTATTGTTTTGTCCGCTAAAAATCAGTGGAATTCCGACGGAATTCCGCATTGGGGTGGAAAACAGGATGGCCGCGCCGATTCGGGTCTCAGGAAAACCGGATCATGCTGTAGAGACCGTCCGGAAGAGGATGGACTTCCAGCAACGGCGAGAATTCATGCACCGTAACGCCCTTTCTGACCAGATAGCCCAGATAGGTGCCCACCAGCCCGCCGGACGGCGACGAAGAGGCGAATCCGAGGATCCTGCCGTCGGATGCGGTGGTCAGTTCCATATGACCGATGGATGCATCGATGACATTCCAGTAGGAACCGGGGCCTGCAATGTTCGGATATGATTCGGTCGTTCCCGATTCACGTGCCGGACAGACCACATAATCTCGTCCCAGAACAACCGCAAACGGAATCTGTGCAAGATCCACTGTACGCGGCGTCCCCAGAATCGCATCTGCGGCCGCAAACCCCTGAAGACGCGATACCGGGGTGAAATACGGAGCGCCGCAGACATCTCCAGCGGCATATACGCCTTTCAGGGATGTTTCCATGGTGTTCGGATCGGTAATGATTGCACCGTCTTCACGTCTGGCGACACCGGTCACATACGGGGAAGTCGGTTTAAATCCGGTAGTACACAAGACTGCATCACAGGGAATCTCTTCTCCGTCCACCGTGACGCTTTCGACGGCATCGGTACCGTTGATCGCCATCAGAACCGCATGTTCACGGATATCGACCCGGTGAAGATCACGGCGGGCATCGGCAAGAAGCGTATCCGGCAGAATGCCAAGAAGCGACGAACGGGCAACCAGGGTAACCTGTACCCCGAATGCGGCATAGATGTAGGCGAACTCGGCACCCGAAATACCGCCGCCGACAATAACCATGCGTTTCGGAAGACGCTGCATTGTACGAAGAGACCGGGGCGTATAGACCTGTTTCAGATCGATTCCCGGAATGTCCGGCATATTGAGCTCTGCACCCGTGGCGATGATGACGGCTTCTGCCATGCGTTCGATACCGTCAACGAAGACCTTTCCGTTCCGTACCTCGGCTTCTTTTCCGTACTCGACATGGACACCTGCGGCACATGTTTCTTTTTCAAGAATATGTGCGAGTTTCGCTTGCGTCTCTTCAAGCCGTTTGAGGACGCACGGATAATCAACCTGCAACGAACCATCGAGAAGGCCGAGACCGTGCATATGGGCCGCATTCTCGATTGAACGGGCAATGTCATTGAGAGCACAGACGAGCATACATCCGTCGAACACACACTGACCGCCAAGCTTACGCTTCTCAATAAGCGTAACCTCGCGTCCGGCAGACGCCAGACGCATGGCTGCCATTCTGCCCGCCGGACCGCCCCCGATTACGATGATCATGGATTAGAATACTTCACAGCCTTCATCGGACGGAACCGCAAGTTCCTGACCGTCAAAGGCATTGACTTCGACAATATCCTTCTTTCCTCTGATCTCCCAGACCGGAACGTAAACCTTGGTGACCTTGAGCGAAATGTTCTCAGGTGTCGGAATAAACTCCTTTTCTTCGGCAAAGATAGCATCGCCGGAGGTTACTTTCAGACGAAGGTGTTTGGTGAGCTTCTTGATCAGAAGCTGCATGATGGTCTCTTCGACATCCTTCTGCTGAGTCGTTGCAGAGACAATCTCTGCATCCCGCGGGATTTCACTCGGCTGCGGCATTGCATCGGCACCGAATTCCCATTCCAGATTATTGACCGCATTTATCCAGCCATACCCCTGACCGTCAAACTTGACTTCCTTACCCTTATAGGATGCAGAACCTCCGGATGTGTATTCATATCTCCAGTACGGAATCAGTTTCAGCCGGGACGGACCCTCCTCGTGACAGACGCGGGCTGCTCCACGTGCATCGATTTTAACCGGCAGCATCTGCTCAAGGCCCATCATTGACATCTGAAGGGTCGAATTACCACTCGGGTCCGGCTGCACAGAAGCACCCGCATAAGATACCGGCGCTGCATCCAGTGAAAACGGCTGGGCAAAGATACGTGCTTCAGCAGCTGCAGCAATCAGACCCAGAAGCTTTTCTTTTGACCAGATAAGAGACTCTTTCGGTTTGAATGACGAGTTAACAGAGAAGATCAGCTTATCGCAGCGAATCTTCGACCCGCCGATATTGATAGTATACGGGGTCATATCGAACCGCTGGAGCGCATTCATATCGTCGGAACAGAGGACAATTATACACTTGTTCCCCTTTACTCCCGAGAGGTTGAATGGACCTTCCTCAGCTTCGCAGTCATATCCTGCGGTTTGAAGAATTAATGATATTTCCGAGAGCGCCTGGTCATAGTTTGGGTCTGCCATGATAGAATAGTATTGGCTCTCTCTAGTGATAAAAGGATGTTATCCGAATTTACTCGCAGGAAGATGACGTTTATGCTCGCTTTTTTTCACCATTTCAAGAATTTTTTCCTCTAATTCTGTCTCCGGAACATAATTATTGAGTTCCAGCGTGAAGAGTGCGTCATCCAGCTCGGCATATGACATGCCAAGCTCCGCCTCGTCCGTCTGGCCGGGGAAGAATCCGGCGCTTGGAGCTTTCCGGATGATGCGATCGGGAAGTGCAAGTTCTTCGGCAATAGCATAGACGTCTTTCTTGTAGAGATGAAGAAGCGGCTGAACATCTGCAGCACCATCGCCCCATTTCGTCGAGTACCCGACAAGATACTCGGTCTTGTTCGAGGTTCCGCAGACCAGATAGTTGCGGGATGCGGCAATATTGTAGAGCGTGATCATTCTCAACCGGGCAGAGATATTGCCAGCTGCAAGCGGGGTGGCAGTGATATGCGGTGTGCGCAGAAATTCGGCAAGAACGTTTTCCAAAGAAACGACGAGCAATTCCACCCCCAGGGAATCACAGAGCATCTGTGCATCGTCACGATCCTGCATCCCGTGTTCGGATGCGGGCATGAACACGCCAAGAACCCGTTCCTTACCCACTGCTTTGACGGCAAGAGCACACGCAACGGCAGAATCGATTCCTCCCGAGATACCGATGACCAACCCCTGTGCCCCGCTGTCCCAGATGGCATTGCGTATCAGATCCTTTACCTTGACAATCTCACATCCTATACATCCGCAGGTTTCTTCCACGCCTTCTCACTCCTTTCTAGATACCATTGATAGTTTATCAGCAATATTCTTTAGGGCAAACTTCGATCCGGGACGGGTTTTTACAAAATCATCCAGAAATCCGGCAGTTTCTGAAGTAACCGGTTCTTTTTCCCGATGCCACCCGTTCTGTACAGCATATGCATAGAGTTCCGTATCTTCAACCGATGCAAACGGTGCAATCGTCCGTACAGTCGCAGAAGAGACAACATACTTCGCTACCGAACCGTCCAGAACCGCATCCAGCAACCCGGCAGAAACCGTATCCAGAGAATCATCCGTCAGAACAAGAGATGCCTGGTCAGGAGAAGAGACGAATGAAACGTCCCGCCGTTTCGCAAACAGAGAACTGATGAAGATCCGCAAGGCAAAGGTCCGCATCGGAGAACTGCCGGTTACACAGATTATTTCTGCGGAACCGATGCCGCCATGGTTCCGGATTTCCTTTTTCGCGGCCGATTCCAAACGAGACATATCCATAAAAAAAGATTATTTTGCCGTATCGGCAGACGACGGTTTCTTCTTCAGTTTAAATGTCGGATGTTCGACTTTGATCGGACCATACCCGGGAATTGCAACTTTCTTTTCGAGTTTATGGACACCAAAGGTCGCAAGCGAAACAACCGCAAGATAAATCAGTGCAGCTATTCCGAACGACTCGATGAACGCCATGTAGTGCAAAGCAATCATCTTCGCGGCCATCGTCGTCTCAATGACCGTGACAAAGTACGCAAGCGACGTGTACTTGATCATATAGATGAATTCATTGGACACACCGGGAATTGCCCGGCGCAGTGCCTGAGGGATAATGACATGGATGATCGCCTGGACCTTGGTCATACCGAGCGACTGAGCCGCAAGCAGCTGTCCACGCTTGATCGACTGCAATGCCCCGCGGATATACTCCGAGTTGTATGCCGAGTTGCAAAGGACGAATCCGATGACGGCCGCAGTAAACCCTTCCAGCAGAATTCCGACCGACGGCAGCCCGAAATACAGGATGAACAGCAATACGATAAGCGGACATCCTCTGAATATGAGCACATAGAGTTTTGCAAGGAAAGATATGGGTTTTGGCGCATATACACGGAGAACGGAAACCAGAATACCCAGCAGCAGTCCAAGCGGGGCAACAATGAGAATCAGCTCGAGCGTCACCAGGAACCCCTGCGCCATTGCCGGGAGAAGTACATCCGTCCAGAATTCCGGTTCGGTACGAATAAGACCGAAAAGCATCTCAGAACTCATAGCCATTACTCCTCCGAACCATATCTATACTCATTCCTCGTTATATGCACCAATGAATGCACGCATTCTTGCGAAATCCGGACTTGTCGGAATATCCGCCGGATTCCCGCGTTCGATAATTTCTCCCTTCTCCATCAGGAAGATCTGCGTCGCAAACGAGGTTGCAAACTTCATTTCATGCGTTACGACAAGACAGGTCATTCCCTGTTCTGCAAGTTTACGCATGACTTCCATGACCTCACGTTTGAGTTCAGGATCGAGTGCAGATGTCGGTTCATCGAACAGCATTACTTCCGGATCCATCGCCAAAGCACGTGCAATCGATACCCGCTGTGCCTGACCGCCTGACAACTGGGCAGGATAATAATCCGCACGATCCGCCATGCCTACCCGCTCAAGTTCGAACATGGCTTTCTTATGTGCTTCCTCCTTGCTCATCTTCCGCACTTTAAGGAGCGCAAGTTCAACATTCCTGACCGCTGTCAGATGGTCGAAGAGATTGAAATTCTGGAAGACCATTCCCATGCGTTGTCGATAGGCATTGATCTTCTTCTTTTCGGAATGGACAATCTCTTCGCCATCCAGATAGACATTCCCGGAATCAGGAACAGTAAGCATATTGATACAGCGCAGGAGCGTTGATTTCCCGGTTCCCGACGGACCGATGAACACCATCTTGTCTCCTTTCTTGACCTCAAACGAGATATTCTTCAATACCGCCAACTCGCCATAAGATTTAGAAAGATTTTCAACTTTTAAAACTGGAGTTTCACTCATAACTGTTCACCCTCACTATTGCCGAATCCCGGAATTCTCACCCGCTCTTCGATCTTCTGCAGTAACAACATACCGCCATAATTCAGCAGAATGAAAATCACCGCACACCCCAGATATAGGGCCAGGGCATCGCCGGTCGCTGCAACACGATGCTGGACACTCGTAAGCAATTCAGTAACACCAATTGCCGATGCAATGGCAGAATCTGTCAGAAGAACCGGGTATTCGTTCGCCCAGCTGGGTAATGCAAGCCGCAGTGCCTGAGGGATGATGATGGTAAGAACCGCCTGGATCTTTGTCATACCAAGAGACAGGGCTGCTTCCATCTGCCCTGCAGAAATCCCCTGAATCACTCCACGGAAAATCTGCGACTGATATGCTGCACTGCGCATTCCAAGCACGACAACCGCGACGACGAATACCGGGGCTGTCGGGATGAAGATGAAATAGAACAGGAACAGCAGAATCAGGTTCGGCAATCCTCTAAAAAACCAGACGTAGGCGGCAACAACTGCACGCACGGGTTTTGGACCGTAGACCTGACCGATAGTCAGAATCATTCCGAAGACAAACCCGATCAGAAGTGCAAGTGCGACAAGTTCGAGCGTAACCAAGGTTCCACTGGCAAAATATGCGGCAGATGATGAAAAACTCTCGAACATGTCAATCACACTAATCCAGATAGAATAAAAGATAGGTTCCGCCAGCAGTCATGCCAGCGAAAACCTGTGAATCGCGAATATCTTACTCATTTACCGGATTTTTAAGGCCGTACTTCAGAACCAGAATATTCCATTCCGGAGATGCTTTCAGCTTTGCATATCCATCGTTGATCTTGTTCAGGAGATCAGTGTTGCCGATCTTTACCGCAGCTGCGAAGTCTTCAATACTTCCCTCTAATGAACCGACAAGTTCAAAGACACCCGGATTGTTGTTCATCTGTTCCTTGATACCTGCATTGTCGAAGACAACAACATCTACACGGCCATTCTTTAAATCTTCCATAGCAAGCGCAAACGTTGCATAGGTGTTCTTGATCATGCCGCTGGATTTCAGCTTGTTGTAGTTGTCTTCTCCAAGATAATCCGGAAGACTCTCATCTGCAGTACATCCTGCCTGAACACCGATAACGAGCTTTCCTCCATAAACATTCTGGAGCGTGTATCCCTTGTCTGCCAGAGACACTACATCGATACTGGTCGACCAGTACGGATCGGAGAATGCCATGTACTTTGCACGTTCCTCGTTAACCGATAATCCGGAACAGATAATATCACGCTTTCCGGATGCAAGGTAGGTTGTTAATGCATCCCAGTCAATGTACTCGAATTTGACATCGTATCCTTCTGCATTTGCAATCCATTTCATGCATTCTACATCGAACCCGACAATGTTACCGCTCTCATCGGTATAAGAATACGGGTTGTAGTCGTCGATACCGACGATATACGTCGGTTTTGCGGTGGTTGACGGATCGGTAGTTGTAGAGGTACATCCAGCAGTAAGAACGACTGCAACTACTGCCAGCACAGCAAGTGCACCAAATAATACTTTCTTGTTCATGTTTGTTTCACCAGTTAGTTAGTGTTTGGCTGAGTAATCCTCATCCATGCGGTCAAGCACTGTACGATACCCGCCACTTCCATAGGTTAGACAGCGATTAACCCTACTGATAGTGGCCGTACTTGCGCCCGTCTCTTTCGAGATTTCCAGATAACTTTTCCCAGATTTCAGTAACTGTGCAACTTCAAGACGCTGAGCGACATCCTGAACTTCCTTGATTGTGCACACATCTTCCAAAAATGCCTGATACTCTTCAGGAGTCCGAAGAGAGACGAGCGCTTTCAGGAGAATGTCAAGTTGATGGTCCGGTACTGGGAGCATATGTATCTGAATTGCCTTTTCTCAGTTACAATATAGTACTACTTTATCATACTAAAATGTACTGATATGGCCGCAGAACATCTTGACCGCGAAAATCGAGAGGAAATACCCCCTCTGATTACAATTTAGTTGACTTTTTCTTCCTTATTCCTGCTATATTTCAGTCCAGTCAGCAGGAAAAGAACAATGACAACACCGCAGATGACATATGTCACCAGTGAAAGCAGCGTGAAATTCCCGAACGAATCGTAACAGATACCGCCAAAGTAGGAGGTGAAGGAATACCCGAAATAGATGAATGTTTCAAGTATGGCAAGGATTGCGGCGAACATGACACCCGGCGATCTCTTCAGTGCCAGGATGGAGAAGATAGGAATTATCATGGAAGAGACAATCCCCAGTCCAAACACCGTAAGAACCAGTGATGGAATATTCAACGGTAAAAAGCTGAAAATAATATGAATCACAACCCAAATCCCAAAGACAAACACTACAGACAGGTGCAGATTTCTTGCCCGTGCGGCAATAAACCCGCCGGCAAGCGGGCCGAGTATAAGGGCGAACCCGTATGCCATCACCAGTACCGCGGCAGTCTCTGATGAAAGCGACAGCACTTCTATCGCATTTTCATAGAGGTGATTTGCCATATACCCGTCACAGAGACCAAATGCCACATATCCGAGAACAAGCATATAGAAATACGGCCGTTTTACCAGAAATTTCAGAGGACTCAGAAATGAAGTCCCGCGTTTCACTGCAGAAGTCTCTTCTTCCGTCTTTTCCAGTCTCTTCGGATGGAAGACAATGAGGGCCAGCGGGACAAGACAGAGAACGATAGCACCGAGAATTATAAGGCAGATCGTCAGACCCGGAGCGGTCGACCCCACTGTCTGCACGAACGGAGCTATGATGATATTGATTATCCCCATGGATGCACAAAGGAACCCGGAACTGAATGCCGCATTTTTTACCCCGAGGAACGGTGTTGCCGCGGCATAAACCATCGCGTAACAGAGAGCTCCGGCACCAAGTGCAAAGAATATGCCAAGGAAGACAAGTAATGAAATGAATTGTGTCGAAAATGCCGCGCCGATCAATCCGACCGCAGACATGACGGCTCCGGAAGCAAGAACATATCGTATCGGTATTTTTTGCGTGAGCAATCCGAAAATCGGGCAGGATATGGCAAATACAAGGTTACAAATGGCAAAGACGTTACTTACCGTACCATAACTCAGACCGGTGGCATTGGATATCTCGGTGGTAAAAACACTGAACGTCGCACGGATACCGGCAACAATACCGTAGAGGAGGATTGCACTGATAATTACAAGAAGTGCCTTCCGGGACATACTGGGACGTGTATTTAATGTCTCTACCATACTATTCCAGTATTGATTTTTTCCTGTTCGGATATAAATCTGATTTTTAAATTTCGAAAAAAGAGAAATGAGTATCTCCGGATCTCTTCGAGAAAGACCCTTCAATCACCCGATTGGGAAGCCCGCTCACCGAATATCAGATATTTGCCCGGTAGTTCGGTGCTTCATCGGTAATCAGGATGTCATGCGGATGCGATTCTTTCAGACCTGCCGGAGTGATTCTTACGAACCGTGCATTCGTCCGCATTGCATCGATGTTCTTACTGCCGGAATATCCCATTGCCGATTTCAGACCGCCGATGGTCTGGTACAGGACATCGGTGACGGATCCGATGTACGGAGTAGCACCTTCGACACCTTCCGGAACATATTTGGTTGCACCGATTCCTTTCTTCTGGAAGTAGCGGTCAGACGAATTTCCGGAAGTCATGACACCAAGGGACCCCATACCGCGGTACTGCTTGTACTTTCTTCCCTTCACCATAAGCATCTTGCCCGGAGCTTCATCCGTTCCTGCAAACATACTGCCCATCATGACAGAAGATGCACCGGCAACGATAGCTTTTGCAACATCACCGGAGAACTTGACACCGCCGTCTGCAATGACCGGAACACCCGCCGGACCTGCAATATCACAGACATTGGCAATTGCAGATACCTGCGGAACACCTACCCCTGCAACGATACGGGTCGTACAAATGGATCCCGGACCGATACCTACCTTGATACCGTCAACGAAATCGACAAGGGCGGATGCCGCCTTTGCAGTCGCGATGTTTCCTGCAATGACATCACAGGAGAGAGCAGCTTTAATCTTCTTGACGCCTTCGACGACGTGCATGTTATGACCGTGTGCACAGTCGACGATGATAGCATCCGCACCGGCATCTGCAAGCATCTGGGCACGATTCAGATCGAACGGACCAACTGCCGCCGCAACCCGGAGATTTCCGGATTTGTCACGGTTTGCATTCGGGAACTGCTGCTTTTCCAGCAGATCCTGCATGGTAATGATACCGATGAGTTTCTTCTTGTCATTGACAACCGGTAACCGCTCGATCTTCTTGGCGTACATCATGGCAATCGCCTCATCTGCGGTTATATCCTCGGATGCACAGATGGGACGTTTAGTCATAATGGTCTCAACGGTTTCCGGACCTTTCTTGCTGACGACGGCACGGACATCCCTGCGGGACACAATACCTACCAGTTTACCTTTCTGGCCGACAACCGGGACACCGCCGATTGCATACCGGTCCATCAGATTCGCAACGAACGAGATGGTTGTTTCCGGAGAGACATAGTGGACATCACGTTCAATAAAGTTGTCTGCTGACTTGACCTGGTGGACAAACTCGACTTCCTGCTCCGGAGAACAGTTCCGGTGAAGAACGCCGATACCTCCGGCACGTGCCATGGCAATTGCCATGGTCGATTCGGTAACCGTATCCATCGCTGCAGAAACCAGCGGGATTTTCAGCGGAATGTTCTTCGAGAATCTCGAGGATACATCGACATCATTCGGCTCAACCCAGGACTCGGCGGGTTCTATTAATACATCATCGAAGGTCAGTGAAAGCTCAACTTTAAGTTTATCTGAGAAATCCATTTATTTCACCAGATTTATTGCTTTCTTAACCAGTTCTTCCTGAACCATTGTCGTCCGGTCTCCGCCACAAACCATGCCGCGAACACCGATGATTTCCGGATTGATCTTTTTCAGAACCGGAAGGTCTTCGAACTTAAGGGATCCTGCAAGAGCAGTTCCCAGCCCGAGTTTACGGTTGATGTCGGTAAACTGTTTGAGCAGATCGGCATCCATGAATTCAAATGTGGATTTGCCGTCTTTCTTACCGGTATCGATCATTGCATAATCCGCACCAGCTTTTGCTGCGAGCGGTGCCAGATCGAACGGACTAAGAACACCCAGACGGACATGGTCGGAATATCCGGCAATAACCACTTTCTTTTCCGGGAACGGTTCCTTGACAGCGCGTACAACGCCGTTGATAACTTCGGCTGCAAGGTCCTTGTCGGCAAACATCATTCCGATTTTGATAAAATCCGCACCGGCACATGCTGCACCGTATGCTGCAAGAGAAGCGTTTCCTGGAAGCGGAGCATAATCTCCAATAGCGGCAGATACCGGCTTGTTTCCAGCCATTTTCTTAATTTCGCGGATGACCCACGGAAAATTCGCTCCAAGTGACCCTTCTGCAGGCCGCTTGACGTCGATGATGTCAGCATCGAGACAAAATTTAGCCTCTTCGATAGAGCTTGGGCTGACTAATAATTTCATGCATATTATAGTGAGTTAAGACTTAATACATGTTGCTATCGGTCAAACAGATCGATTCTGCAACGTTCCTATTCGATTATTCACACCAATTATGTAAAAATCCGCGTTTTTCCACGGATTTTCCGTCACAGATGACCCCATATCCATCACAGACGGAGCCAATGA
This sequence comes from Methanocorpusculum sp., assembly GCA_029987045.1. Classification (GTDB taxonomy): domain Archaea; phylum Halobacteriota; class Methanomicrobia; order Methanomicrobiales; family Methanocorpusculaceae; genus Methanocorpusculum. The sequence continues at coordinate 1,592 of DALTWN010000009.1, read as the reverse complement.
CGGAACACCCCAGTTCCCGGACTTCGTCCGCGAATCCGGCAGGAAACGTAAAGAGCAGTCCGAAATCGCCGCCACCATACAGACCGCACGCTCTTGCATATGCCGTTGTATCTGTCAGCGGTAGCGATGAGGATTCTATTACCAGCTGTTTTCCGGAAGCCTCAGCGATATCCCACAAGGAAAGCGCAAGGCCGTCGGATACATCCATCATTGCAGTCGCTCCCATCCGCGCAAGTTTCTGTCCCCGTTCGACTTCCGGTTTCGGGGTAAACAGATATTCCTGGAATTCGGCATGACCGTCCAATGCCGCCTGAGCCCTGCCGAGAACTCCCGTGACTCCGATCAGGTCCCCACGCTGTGCCCCGTTCCGCGAACAATAGACAGATTCCTCCACGATACCGAACGCCGTCGTCACCACCGTGAATTCCTGATGAGCATCGATATCACCGCCGATGACCTGCGCACCATACGTCTTCGCACAGGAACATGCACCTTCCATGAACGGTCGCAGGCGTTCTGGGAGGTCAAGCCCTGCAGCCACCAGCACATACAGCGGTTGGGCACCGGACGATGCAATATCCGAAAGAGAAACGGCGACACTCATCCATCCTTTCTGGAACTCCGTCATTTCCCGCGGAAAATCTGTCGTTTCATGAAGCATATCCGTACTGGAAAGAAGCAGTCTGCCGTCTCCGAGCGACACTGCCGCACAGTCATCGGACGTCTCCTGAGTCCCGATCAACGGACGAATCGTTTTCAACAGGTCGCGATCGTTCATTTTCTTTTCAGTTCTTTCTGACGTTCTTTCCGATATGTCTGCAATACCGACGTCAGGATATCCGGTTTACCGGAATCTTTCTCGGGTTCGACAGGGGCTGATTTCGGTTCTGCCGGTGATTTCTTTTCTACGGGCGGTTTCTTCTCGACCGCAGCGGATTCAACAACCGGAACACGGACCGGCTGTTCCACAACCGGTTCTTTTACCACTTTGACGGACGGGACTTCCGGAACACGTGCGGGCTGGTCTTCCGGTTCGGCATACGCTAGCGAAGACGGATCGATTCCGAGATTCTGGACGTCACGTCTGCGCTGGACCTGGTATGCTGCAACCATACCATTGAGTTCATGCGTATGTTTCTCTTTCAGATAGACATCCTGGGAAAGTTTCCATTCGGCCTCAGCCTGAATGAATGCAGGTTCGTCTACGACACCGATCTTTCCCTTGACCCGCGGGGATAAAGCTTCGCCGGAAAAGATCGGGATATTGAGTTCACGGAATTCATCGATAAGATTCTGATGCCGGGCTTTGCTGAATGTCTGTTTCGGCAGAATCACCGCACGTACCTGCGCATCGGCGATATCATGAATTGCAGTTCGTCCCCACCCGTCGATCTTGAGAATATAGAGAATATCATCTTCACATACTCCCATTTCATCGTCCATCGTGCGGATCGCATCACGAGACAGGAGCGGCAGAACCTTGAGCGCAAGACACCCGTCGCCTGCCGTAAGAGCAATGTAGCGTTTCATCTGGTCAAGCTTGGTACGGAGATTCTTCGACCGCCGTTCCTCTTTCCGGAGCGCTTTCTTTG
>DALTWN010000179.1 GCA_029987045.1 Methanocorpusculum sp. | reverse complement strand
TGGGCATGTAGCCAAGCCAGGATATGGCATCAGCCTCCTAAGCTGAATATCCGGGGTTCGAATCCCCGCGTGCCCGTACATCATCATGTCAATCGAACTCCATGAAATAACGGAAGGAAGCACGACCTTCAAGGCACCGGTCCAGGACGAGACCTGCGATTTCCCGCCGGGTTCCGCACCCGTCTTCTACAACACCCGCATGGAGTTCAACCGCGACATGACCGTGCTGCTGCTTGCCGTCCTCAGACCGGCGGAATATCTCGATTCGATGGCCGCCACCGGTGTCCGCGGTCTGCGTGTCGCCAACGAGACCCATATCCCGGTCGTCATCAACGACTTCAACCGCGAAGCCACGGAAATCATCCGGCAGAACGCCGACGGGTTCGCCGAACAGATCGAGGTCACCTGCAGCGATGCGAACGCCCTCATGTGCACCCGGCATTTCGATACGGTGGATCTCGACCCGTTCGGTACGCCGGCACCGTTCCTCGACGCCGCATCACGGTCGGCGAAACGCTATCTCTTCGTCACCGCGACCGATACCGCACCGCTGTGCGGAGCACATTTCAAGGCAGGACTGCGCCGCTACTTCGCGACACCGTTCAATACCGAATATCATGCGGAGATCGGTCTGCGGATGATGATGGGCGCGATGGCACGCGACCTGGTCAAATACGACCGCGGCATGGAACCCGTCCTCTCGTTCGCGAGCGCCCATTTCTACCGTTCGCACATCCGCATCATCCCGAAGGTCCCTGCGGCGGACCGTACCGTCGAACAGATGGGATTCATCCACCAGTGTCCGCACTGTCTGTACCGGTCGGAAGAACAGGGAAGCCTGCTTCCGCACGAGGAGACCTGTCCCCGCTGCGGTGCCCGCACCATCCCCATCGGTCCGCTCTGGCTGGGACGGCTTTCCGACAAGACGGTGATCCGGCAGATGATGGACACCCTGCCCGCGATGCGGTTCGGCACGGCACGCCGGATGGAGAAGTTCCTGCCGCTCCTGCTCGATGAACCGGAGACCGGCTTCTTCTACGACTACCACAGCATCTGCCGCAGTCTCAAGGTATCCCCGCCGAACATGGACACGTTCCTTTCCGCCGTGGAACAGGCGGGATATCAGGCATCACGCACGCATTTCTCCGGCACCGGCATCAAGACGACCGCCCCGCTGGAAGTCCTCGAATCCTGTCTGCTCCATCAGGAATAACCGCCCATTTCTCCCGTCCATAGACATTGATTTAACCTTATACGGCATATACTGTTTATCATGACTTCATTAGAGGATCTTATCCAGAAGGCACGTGATCTGCAGAACGACGGCCACCCCGTCGGCCAGATCGCCGATGAACTCAGTCTTTCGACCGATACCATCACCTGGCTGCTCACCCAGGGTTCGGCAAAGAAGAGTGCCGCACCCAAGGACGTCCATATCGACTGGACCGTGGTCAGCTCCAATGCCAACCTGCTGGAAGGCGTCGCCCAGATGATGATGGCGAACTTCGAGGCACAGACGGACGAAGAAGAGGAAGTGGAAGCCGTCGTCGGTCTTTCCGTCTCCGGCGTCCCGCTCGCCACGCTGATCGCCGCGGAACATGCGACGAACCTTGCCATCTACTACCCGTCCAAGCACAATCCGGAAGGAAACGCCGGATCCATCTCCGGCAACTTCAGCAAGGTCGCCGGCAAACGCTGCGTCATCGTCGACGACTGCATCACCACCGGCAACTCGCTTGCGGAAGCCGTCCTGTACCTGCGCCGGCACAAGGCGACCCCGGTCGGCATCTGCGTCCTCTTCGATAAGCGCGGCGTCCGTGAAATCGAAGGAGTTCCGGTCTATCCGCTGTTCAATGTCAGACGTATCGACTGAAACCGGGAACACGAATACAATATGTTTATATAGAAGTACAATACAATTCTCTTACACGAGTACAGGAGAGTACTAATACATGATGAACAATCCAAATCAGCCTATCGTTATCCTGAAGGATAACGTCGAAAGAACCCCCGGACAGGAGGCTCTTCGTTCGAATATCATGGCCGCCAAGGTACTGGGCGCGACCGTCCGTACCACCCTCGGCCCCCGCGGAATGGATAAGATGCTTGTTGCAAAGGGCAGTGACGACATCGTCATCACCAACGACGGCGCAACCATTCTCCACCAGCTGGCAGTCGAGCACCCGGGAGCAAAACTCGTCGTCGAGGTCGCAGAGACCCAGGACAACGAGTGCGGTGACGGTACCACTACGGCAGTCGTCCTGATCGGTTCCATGATGGAACAGGCAGAGAAGCTCGTCGAAGCAGGCGTTCACCCGTCAATCATCGCCAAGGGATTCAACCTCGGTATGGAGAAGGCACTCGAGATCCTCGATGCACTGGCAATCGAAGTCAAGCCGACCGACAAGACCATGCTCATCAAGATGGCGAAGACCGCAATGACCGGAAAGTCCATCGAGAACATCATGGACGAAGCAGCAAAGGTCATCGTCGATGCAGTCCTGACCGTCGCAAAGACCGAAGGCGGAAAGATGGTCGTCGATGAAGGCGATATCCTCGTCAAGACGAAACGTGCAGAATCGATGTCCGCCGAACTCGTCAAGGGCGTCCTGATCGACAAGACCCGTACGGACTCACTGATGCCGAAGACCATCACCAATGTCCGTGCGGCATTCCTGAACGGTCCGCTCGAGATCACCAAGACCCAGACCAAGGCGAAGATCAAGATCCAGGATGCGGAAATGCTGTCCAAGTTCTCCGAAGGCGAACGTGCACGCTTAAAGGCGATGGCAGACAAGTTCGCGGCGGAAAAGATCAATGTCGTCCTCTGTACCAAAGGCATCGATGACCAGGTACAGTACTATCTGGC
>DALTWN010000178.1 GCA_029987045.1 Methanocorpusculum sp. | reverse complement strand
GCTTGACGGCATCATCCTTGCACTCGGGACAATTGTGTGCATGGTCCTTCTTGGCACCATATTTGCCGAAATCCAGATGCCGGACGGAGCACTTATCGCGGCATATGTCGCTGCCGGCGTCTTCGCAGGTCTTGTTATCCTCTTCCTGATCATTGCAAAACATCCTGCGTGGGGATTGGCACTCATGCGGAAAATCGCACGGTTCATTTCCCGCAAAAAAGATGAGGAAAAGAAAGCTCAGACACTGGAGAAATTCGAAGGATATGCCAATAAATTCTATAGTGCGCTACATTTCATGGCAAGCAACGGAAAAACAGGTATCGCATGGGGATTCCTCTTTTCCGCTCTCTACTGGATTAACGAGTTTGCCATTGCATTTTTCATCCTGTGGGGACTCGGAGTAGAACCGACACCGGAACTCTTCCTTCTCTCAATCGTCATGCAGCTGCTGGTTACTGTTATCTGTATGATTCCATTGACGCCGGGAGCAGTAGGTATTGCCGAAGCATCCCTTGGTCTTTTCTACTCGATAATCGTACCTGCAGGAATCGTTGGTCTCTTTGTCCTTATCTATCGCTTCATTTTCTATTACTTCAATCTGATAATCGGATTTGCCGCAAGTATGATTATTGTCCGAAGAGAAACAAAAAATAAGGAAACTGGATAATGGAACCAAAATATAAAAAATTACTTTGGATCTCGATAGGCATATCCCTCGTAGCACTGCTTGTCGTCCTTATCCTCACAGTCGATGAAAACACCATTGCCAACCTCAGAGAGGTAAACGGCTGGTTCCTGGCCATTGCATTCGGTCTGCATCTTCTTGCTATAGTTTTTTGGGGATTCAGAATCCTCTTCCTTTCCAAATCACTCGGATACAAAGTCCCCCTCAAACATTGCGTCAACATGGCTGCCGCAGGACAGCTTCTTGCTGCAATAACGCCGTCATCCATCGGTGGAGAACCAATCAGAATCCATGAACTCTACAAAGCAGATGTGCCGGTCGCGGATGCAACAGCCATTGTTCTCGTTGAACGCCTGCTGGAAGCAGTGCTCCTTGTTCTTGGCGTCATCTTTGGCATGACCGCATTTTCCGTTATCTATAATGGAATGGTTGACAGCTCCCTGATTGTTCTTGGATGGTGCGGTACCGCATTCTTTACGGCGATTTTGGTTGTCCTGGTTCTCATCATGCGGAAAACCGAGAATGTAAAACGCTGGGGAACGAAAATCGTCGGATTCTGTACCAAGAAGATGAAAGAGGAACGCCGAGAAAAAATCCTTGGCAGTATGATTACCGGTATCGATCAGTTCTACACCACATTCCGTTACTTCGGCAGTAAAGCACGGTGGGGACTGGTTGTAGGATTCGTCTTTTCACTTCTCTTCTGGACCTGTGAATATCTCATAGCTTCCGTCATCATGGTCGGACTCGGATTCCCGCCGAATATTCTCCTGTCCATCGTATTCCAGCTAGTCATTGCAGTCATCCTCATGATTCCCTGTACTCCGGGTAGTGCCGGTGTTGCAGAAGCAGTCTATTGTGCCTTCTATTCGCTTCTTGGACTTGGCAGTATGGTCGGCCCGTTCGTCATCATTCTCCGGTTAATCCTCTACTATTCAAACCTCATAATTGGATTCGTTGCCAGTTTCATCATCGTCAAACGTGAAGCACGGCTGGAAAAGGTGATTACCGACGAGAACTAGAATCTCTCTTTCCGACCAGCTGAGATATCTCATAACACGCAATGAGAGGACGGAGAACTACTACCGGGTACAATACGAGCATCTGTTTTCAAAACATTTCAGCAAGAAATACAATTGCCTAATGATAGGCGACCTGAAATTCCCACGGTTATCGGAAACCAGTCATCCTACCCGGGAGGATGCCTACTATGCAATGGAAATCGGAGATATCCTCTATCCGGGTCTTTTTGAATCGTACAAGTTTGTCGATGAAGGACCATACGAATGGAAGAATGTCGAAGTAGGACCGGGAGATATCGTCCTTGACTGCGGGGCGAATCTCGGTATCTTTTCTCTCTATGCCGCATATCGGGGGGCGACGGTCTATGCATTCGAGCCGATAGCCGAAGCACGGTCATGGATTCGCAACGGATGTGAACTCAATCCGGAACTTGCAGACCGTATTGAAATCATTCCTGCAGCAGTAGCCGATACGAATGGAACTGCGGAATTTACCGTTCTTGACAATACATTGGTCGGATCTTCAATGGTTTTTCAACAAAACGGAAGAAAAGAAACGGCAAAAACGATGACAATAGATACATTCTGCGAAGAACAGGATATTCGGCCGACATTCATCAAAGCAGATATCGAAGGAGCGGAACGTCTGATGCTTGCCGGCGCCGCAGACACACTGGCGACGTGTGCTCCAAAACTGTCGTTATGTACCTATCATCTGCCAGACGACAAGAAAATCATGAAAAAACTGATTCTTGATGCGAATCCACGCTACCAAATTATTGATAAATGGAAAAAATACTACGCGTGGGTTTAAGGTTTCTTTTTTTCTGTTCCCCGTAGTACCGGTTTTGAACCACATATCGGACATTCAGATTCTCCCTGAGGAATCTCTGCCCCGCAACCCGAACAGATGGATTTCCATACTTTCTTCTTTGCGGTTTTTACCAGCAGGCTTCTAACGGGAATCTTGAGATGCTTACAGACATTCTGAACGGCAAAATCTGCCGAAACGACGGTTCCCTGAAGAGAAAGCCCAAGGGCAATCACGGAAATATCCGTCGAAGAAAGTACCCGTAAATCCCCAGATGATTCAGCTGCTTCAGTCACTTTCCGGAAATCTTCCGCAGATGCCTGACCAATTTTCAGCCCGTTGTCTTCCAGAATCTGCAACCGAGCACGTGACGAA
>DALTWN010000177.1 GCA_029987045.1 Methanocorpusculum sp. | reverse complement strand
AATCTGCGGTTCGAGGTCGTTCCGACCTATTACCGTAAACGGACCGGTGCACCGACGAAACTGCGGCCGTTTTCCGACGGTATGAAGATCATCCTCGCCATCAACAAATACGGCCGGATGAACAATCCGCTGTTCTACTTCATCTTCATCGGTCTTATCCTGCTCCTGGTAGGTATCGGAATCGGCATCTATGTCATCGTCGAATGGCTGCATGCCGTCGAGCATCTGCCGCTGACCGTTCTTACGGTCCTGCTGGTGATCACCGGAATCCTCACCATCATGCTCGGTTTCATCAGCAACATGATGGTCGCCTATCATCGCGAAGAAATGCTTGCCATCGAACGGATATCCCGTGAGATGCGCAAGAACGAGTAAATCCTTTTTTTTTCTCACGTTCCAGCGTCCGTTCCCGTCCCGGAACTGGATGCGGCGGTATCTTCAAAAATAGTTGAAGTGAACGCTATCCTCATATCGTTTCAGGAAAAAAATATTCCTGAAATGGATACGGAAAAGGAGATCAGGATAATCGAGCAGGGATCCGAAGATGCCCGTCTCGTTTCCAAGGCGATGGCTTCTTCGACGGCTTCGGAACTGCTCGATGCACTTTCCGATCGGCCGAAGACGGCGACCGAACTGGAAGAGGAAACCGGTTATCCCCTTCCCACCATCCAGTACCATATGGGAAATCTTCTTGCGGCAGGTCTTGTCCGGGTGAGCAGGATCCGGTACAGTGAAAAAGGAAAACCGATGAAACTCTATGCCGCGGCGGATACGATCCTGGTCATCTCGCCGAAGAAGAAGGCAGAAGAAGAGGTCCGGCCGGTCCTGCGCAGATACGGATTCACTGCCGCCGGATTCGTACTTGCGGTCTCTGCCGCCGTCACCGTCTGCCATACCGTCCTGAAAGGAGGGTCCGTTCCGCAGGTGTCGGGTCCGGTAATGGCATTTGACGCCGTCGACGAGGTGGTGAATACCGCCGGGACAGAACCGGTCTCCGCCGTCATGTACTCGATGGTTGCTCCTGAAACGGCAAAGATGGCGGTTGTGGATACCGCGGGCGATCTGCTGTCCCTGATCGATACCGGCATGCTGATCTTTCTGATCGTCGCTCTGCTGATTCTTGCCGGCATGCTGGTCTTCGAGATTCTCCGGATCAGAAAGACCGCCGGCAGATGAGGCGTGGGGATGACTTCAATTTTTTTTACAGTCAACGGGATGTATTTATGCGATATTTACCAATAATAGAGTGATAGCATGAAAAGACAACTCTGCATTGCATCCCTCATCCTGGTCGCAGCGGTTCTGGCATTCGCCGTTCCTGCAGTTGCGGATACCAGCATGACGGACAAGATCATCTCGGTCACCGGATACGGCGAATCCGAAACCACGCCGGATGTAGCGACCATCTCGCTCGGTCTTACCACCGAGAATACGAATGCGGCAAAGGCCCAGGCGGAAAACAAGGAAACCATGGACAAGATCATTTCCGCTCTGAAATCTGCCGGAGTTTCGGCAAAGGAAATCTCTACCCGCAGTTACTCGATCTATTCCTATACGGTCTCCGAGTATGATGCAGGCAAATATCCTGCAGGAACCGTCGTCTACAAGGTAACCAATCTCATCTCCGTCAAGACATCCAATGTCGATTCCGTCGGATCCTATATCGACGCGGCAGTCTCCGCAGGAGCCAATGTCGTCAACAGCATCGTCTTCTCGCTTTCGAACGAGAAATACATCGAACAGCGCAACCTTGCCCTTACCTCCGCAGTGAAGGGAGCACGTGCGGATGCCGATGCGGTCGCTTCTGCGCTCGGTCTCTCCATCAAGGGAACCGGTGTCGTGAACGTCGACCAGAGCTACACGCCGGTCTCCTATGCGAATGTCGCATACGATGCGGTAGCTGTCCCGATGACGGCCAAGATGACCAGTGGCGCCGGATCTTCCACGGCAATCGAGTCCGGAACCCTCAAGACCACCGCGACGGTTTCCGTCACCTATACCTACTAACCTCTTCTTTTTTTCCTTGATTCTGATATACGTATTGTATACTAAACGATACATTCCGATGCAATATACATACGTATAAGGATAAAATTATACATCTCGTAAGATTTTGTTTATATATTGTCATGTCCCAGTAATGAGTATGAAGAAAACGTATCTTTTCCCGGTATTGGGCGTTCTCGTTCTGATTGCGGTCATCTTCGCTGCAGGATGTACGGGAACCACCACCACTCCGGCGCAAACGCTCGGTACCGTCGAAGTGGTCGAGGTACCTGCCGGTCAGCAGATCAACGCGCTTGCACTCGACCAGATCGACGGATTCATCAACTGGCAGCCGAATGTCGCGGCCGCGACGGTTTCCGGCGTCGGAAAGGTCATCAGCTATTCTCAGGATCTTCCGCGCAGTGACGGAAAGACCTGGAAGGAACACACCTGCTGTGTCTTCGGTGCGAACGAAGATGGACTGAAGAACAAGGAGATGGCAACGGTTCTTACCGGTCTGATGCTCCTTGGAAACAAGTTCGTTATCGAGCATCCGGATGAAGCGGCCGTATCGGTCGCGAACTGGATGTATGGGACCACCGACCCGACGTTCGGATCTAAGACCGTCAAGGCAATTGACATCATCAAGACATCTCTGCCGACCATCAAATTTTCGACGGAAGTTACTGATACCTGGAAGGACAGCACCTTCGAGTTTGTCGAAACCCAGCGTGAACTGGGAACCTTGGTGAAGAACCTGAAGTCGACATCTCGTGAAGAGACGGAAGCACTTCTCTATGACTTCGAACCGTACTATGCCGCAAAGAAGATCATCGACGAGAAGGGCAACTTCGCAGCACCGGTTTCCGGCAAGATTACCATAGGATCCCTGCGCAGTGACCATGAT
>DALTWN010000176.1 GCA_029987045.1 Methanocorpusculum sp. | reverse complement strand
ATCCGGCGATTTCCCTGGATGCCATTGCCGATGAGAACGACCGGTCTCTGATTTCTCTGTTGCTTTTCGGTATCAAGGGCCTTGCGGCCTATTATTATCATGCACAGGTACTTGGAAAAACCAGCACGGAAACCCTTGCATTCATCGCGAAGGCACTCGCATCCCGGTTTAAGACGCTTTCCATCGAAGAACGTATTGGACTTGCCCTGAAATGCGGAAAGTTCGGGGCGTCCACCCTTGCTCTTCTCGATGAAGCGAACCACCGTTACGGAACCCCGGAAATCACGCAGGTATCAACCAAAGTAGGAACACGTCCGGGTATCCTGATCACCGGACATGATCTACGTGACCTGGAACTTCTGCTCGAACAGACCCGGGACAGCGGCATCGATGTCTATACTCATGGTGAAATGTTGCCTGCGCATGCCTATCCGGCATTCAAGAAATACCCGCAGTTCAAGGGGAACTTCGGAACTTCGTGGGCGAACCAGAAGACCGAGCTGGCGAAATTCAATGGTCCCATCCTTTTTACGACGAACTGTCTCGTACCGCCGGCAGAAACCTATAAGTCCCGTGTCTTTACCACTGGTGCAGTAGGTTTCGAAGGGTGCGCCCATATTCCGGAAATCAACGGCAGGAAGGATTTCTCCCCGCTGATCGCTCTTGCAAAGACCTGCATAGCTCCAGAACAGATTGCACCGGAAACGACTCTAATCACCGGATGTGCACGAGAGCCGGTTCTTTCTCTTGCTGGCAAGGTCATCGAGCTCATCAATGCCGGAAAGATCCGCAGGTTCGTTGTCATGGCCGGATGCGATGGCAGAGACAAGGACCGCGACTATTACACGAGGTTCGCACAGGCATTGCCGAAAGACACCATCATTCTCACAGCCGGGTGTGCAAAATATCGGTACAACACCCTTGATCTCGGAGATATCGACGGGATTCCGCGTGTGCTCGATGCAGGGCAGTGCAACGACTGCTACAGTCTTGTCGCCATCGCTCTGGCTCTTGCCGACGCATTCAAGTGTGGCGTCAACGATCTGCCGATTTCCTACAACATTGCCTGGTATGAACAGAAAGCAGTCCTTGTTCTGCTTGCCCTGCTTTACCTTGGCGTAGAGAACATCATGCTCGGTCCGTCGCTCCCGAAATTTGTATCGCCGGCAGTTCTTGCAGTCCTGGTCAAGACATTCAATCTCCAGCCATCGAGTGCCGTCGAACAAGATCTGAAGACACTGAAGTGTCTCTAATTTTCATCTTTTTTTACCACTCGATTTTTTGGAATCTGCATTAGTGACGAACAAAGTGGGTGGTTGGTGTCCCTGGGGGATAAAGAATAGTTTAAATCCGTTTTGCCGGCAGCAGCAGGGATATACTGAAACAGATGGCGGATATCGACAGGAAGATGATGGCGTATCTCGGTTCGATCTTGTCGAGGATGGAAAGGACCAGGGTCGCCAGAGCGAAGGCGAGACCGAAACATCCGAGAAGCATCTTGCGATGATCGATAATCGGCCGGTATTTTTCCGGAATATCTTGTACGTTCATGTATGATAAGTTGGTTTTCTGAAAACATAATAGATTATCTGTTTGGAAAGCGAAACGTAAGGATAGAAACAAAGGTGGAATGAATCGATGGGAGTTGTTGAAGATGTCACTGCAGCGGCAGAACGTATCCGGAACAGCGGAAAGGTTACGGTAATCTCCCATATCGATGCGGATGGTATCACGAGCGGGTCCATTATGATCCAGGCAATCGAGCGGGAACATATTCCGGTGACGCCGGTGTTCATCCGGCAGTTGGAACCGTTGACCATCAAACACATCCCGCGTGATGACAGTCTGAAACTCTTTACCGATCTGGGGTCGGGACAGCAGGGCCTGCTGGAAGAAGCCGGATTCACTGCGGATGAAGTGCTCATTCTGGATCATCATATCCCTCAGCCCGGGGAACAGGGCATCCTGTATTCTCAGGTCAATGCCCAGTCATATGGTCCGGAGTATGCAAAATGCAGTGCGGCAGGTATCTGTTATCTGGTCGCACATACGCTGAACCCTGCGAATATCGATCTCTGTAAACTTGCGGTGGTCGGCAACGTGGGTGATATGATGGCACGTGAAAACCGCAGGCTCTGCGGTATTGCACACTGGATTGCCGAAGAAGGTGAACGCAGCGGGTATGTCTCCATCCGGTATGGAATCAATTGTTATGGGCTCTCGACCCGTGCACTGCACTTGTCGCTTTCGAACTGTGATGAACCTATCATTCCCGGGATTTCCACGAAACCGGTAGCAGCTATCGCTCTGCTTGTCCGGCTAGGGATCTATTCGTCGGAAAACTCGTCACGTACCTTCGAGGAATTGACACAGGATGAAGTGAAGCGGCTTTCGAGTGCAATCGCCGAACAGATGATTGCAAACGGCGAACCGGCGGATCGTCTGTTCTCGGAACATTATTTCTTCCCGGACGAAGAGGAGAAGACGCCGCTGCGCAATGCGTCCGAATATGCGACCATGCTCAATGCTTGCGGCAGGTGGGCGAAACCGACCGTCGGTGCGGCCGTATGCGCAGGAGACCGCGGTATCCATTACCGGGAAGCCGAACATATGCTTCGTCATCACCGGAGCATCATCCGTGAACTCTGCGAATACATTCTGGATACCGGTGTCACGGAACTGTCGGCGATTCAGGCAATCAATACGGGAGACCTTTATCCGGATACGGTTGTAGGCATCGGTGCCGGCATGGCATTGTCGAAACTGAATCCGGAAAAACCGATCCTGGTCATCTGTACGGTTTCCGACGAACCGGAACTGCTGAAAGTGTCCATGCGTACGAACGAGCGCTGTGTGCGCCGCGGGGTCAATCTACAGGAAGCTTTATGTAAATCCG
>DALTWN010000175.1 GCA_029987045.1 Methanocorpusculum sp. | reverse complement strand
ATTGCTGTTGCATGCGGTTCTCCGGCATCTGCAGCCGTCTTGATCCAGAACAGTGCCTGATCCATATCCTTGTCACATCCAAGACCATCGTGATAACATACACCAAGGCTGTACATCGAATGAGTGTTCCCCTTATCTGCTGCCTTGGTAAACCATTCCTTTGCCTTTTTGTAGTTCTTCGGACCCCCGATTCCGCTCATATACCCGATACCGACCGTATCCATAGCATCGGCATTTCCGGTTTCCGCGACCTTCGTGATCCAGTACATCGCCTGTTTATAATCCGCCTTGGTTCCGATACCCATCATATAGCAACCGCCGAGTTTATTCATTGCCTCGACATCGCCCGCTTCAGCGCCCCGTTTCGCATCTTCAAATGCCTTGATAGCATCTGCAGATGGTTTTCCCCCATTGAGTGCCGCATTGAGAAGCTCGTCTTTATTCATGATTACCTATTGGACGTAGAGGATGTTATAATCTATCGGCAAAATAGGACAGGGATGCGTCGACGTTATCCATAGTCATGCATTCGATAACCGCAGAACGGACGGGAACAGAAAGTACTGTTGCGAAATCAACAGATCCCGACCCGCATGCGGCATGCGAATCGGCAGTCCCGGTATTGTCATGCAGATGCAGATGATCCGGATGCATCTGCAGAAATTCATCCAGAACACCGTTCAGATACGCATGACCCACATCCAGACAGAACCCGAGACCTGCACCCCGAACGATTGACAAAAAGGAAGGATAGCGGAAATGCAGACAGTCAAGGCTTCCCATATTTTCCATGGCAAACCGTACCGTATATTCTTCCTGGATCTTGCCGAGTTCCGCAATCGATTTTTCCAGTGCCGCTTCCGACGCTGGAAACAGATCGGACTCAAGACAGTATCCCGGATGCAGAACCAGGGTTTCTACCCCCAGGTCGTCGCAGATACCCGCAATATCCGCAATAACCTGAACTGAAGCTTTCCGGATACGTTCATTCGGTTCGGCGATATTGCCGTCGGATACCGGGCAATGCACCGAATAACGCAACGAAAACGAGGGGAGAACCGACCCGTACGTAAACAGAGAATGCCTGCCACCCGACATGATCTCAACGAATCCGGTCTTTGCGGAAAGCGTTTCCAGGGCACGCTCGAGCGGAAGATCCATACATGCATTCGAGGAGATGCCAATGATACCCATATCTCCCATACTATCTGTGTTTCAGCGTTATGGATTTACTGATGCGCACAACTATATCACCACGTGCGACAAAAATATCTCTAGAATTATGCATACTCTCGTAATCGACCCGCGTTTCGGTGCTGCCGGCGACATGATTGTCGCATCGCTCATATCCCTCGGAGCCGACAAAGACAACGTTCTTGCGGCCATCGGAAGCGTATCAACCCCCACATTGGAAACCGTTTCCGCTCACGATATCGAAGCTCTTTCCATCCATATGAATACAGACCATACGCACCGGACACTGGAAGACGTGTTACAGAAAGTCGATGCGGCAAATACCTCGGATGAAGCAAAGGATCTCGCAAAACGCGTTTTCAAACGAATCGAAACCGCAGAAGCAACGGTTCATCATACGCAGCATCCGCATTTCCATGAAGTCGGTGCGGATGATGCGGTCGCAGATATTGTCGGAGCATGTACGGCGCTGCTCTCTCTGAATATCACTTCCGTCTCGATTCTCCCTGTCTCTACCGGATTCGGCACCGTAGAGTGTTCCCATGGAACAATTCCGGTACCGTCCCCGGCGGCTGCTGAAATATTCAGGAACTCCCAGCTGAAAACCATCATCGGACCATATGAAGGAGAACTCTGTACCCCGACCGGAGCGGCACTCCTAGCCGAATTCGCAGATACGTTCCCGGGAACCATGACCCCCGGAAAAATCATCGCAATCGGGCGCGGTGCCGGAACCCGAACATACGCGGATCATCCGAATATCCTGACGACCTATCTGATGGAAACCGATGAACCGGAAGAGTCAACCGTAGATGTTCTGGAAACGAATGTCGACGATATAACCGGAGAACTCCTCGGCAATACACTTGCACGCATGATGGCGGAAGGTGCACGTGATGCATCGGCGATTCCGATTATCATGAAAAAGGGACGAAGCGGATACCTGATCCGTGTCATCTGTACCCCGAAACTTTCCACCTATCTTTCCGAAATCCTGGCGACGGAAACAGGAAGTCTCGGGATCCGCTGTACCCCGATGGTCCACCGCTTCACTGCGGACCGGACAACAACCGATACGACTGTTCTGATCAATGGAAAGGAGTATACCGCATCCGTCAAGCATGCATCCGTCAGGGGAAACATCTATTCCCGCAAAGCGGAGTTCGATGACTGCCGCAGAATCGCTACCGAAACCGGACTGACGGTTCGGGAAATCAAACGTATCTTCGAAACGGACGCATGGAATTGAATATAGCAGATATGCCGGAAAAACTTTCGACCGGCTGTAAAGAATTCGATGAATTCCTTGGCGGCGGCCTGGAACCGAAAATCATCACACAGTTCGTTGGTGAAGGCGGAAGCGGAAAAAGTACCCTGTGCCTGTGCGCAGCGGTATCTGCCTTATCTCGGGGAACTGGAGTCGTCTACATCGACACGGAAGGATTTTCCGTCGACCGTTTCTGTCAGATTGCCGGGGAGAACACCAAGACATACGCGAAATCCCTGTTTGTCAGTGAACCTTCGACGTTCGAAGAACAGGGTACGGCCATTCTCGACGCGGAAAAACTGCTCAGGTCAGGAAAAGCAGGTCTGATCATCATCGATTCGGCAACCGCACTCTACCGGATGGAAAGCAGCGAAAAGGATGCTATATCGACGCTATCAAAACAGATGATGAGCGTGCTCGGCATGGCAAAACGCTAT
>DALTWN010000174.1 GCA_029987045.1 Methanocorpusculum sp. | reverse complement strand
GGCTGGAAGGAGAGAACGAATCGGAATAGAATGATTCCGGACTGATATTGACGACACCGAGAATCGCCGGCGGTGCCGATCCGCCGAGCGTGACGGATCCTACACGTACTTCACGAACCATGGGACTGTTTGTATGAATATACCATTGGGGCTGAATCAATCTATATGTTTTCTCTTCTGCGGACGATTTTTTCCGGTATTCTGCGTGAATGTATCCGAAATGCTGATAATATCCGGAAAAATACCGTCTCAACTATTTATAGTTTAATCGCTTATATGTACTATATAGCGAAACAATGACTCCATCTGCCTTACCGGAAGGTGAATTCCAATATTATGCCTCACCCATCCTGGTAAAAAACAATAGATTCTATGCGACCCTTACCAATCTCCGCCTGATCATCGAAGGGTCGAACTCACGCGATTTCAAGGTCGCATCGATCCGCGGAGCATTCCCGGAAAATGTCGGCGGAAAGGAACCCGGTCTCAAAATAAGCATATCGACCCCGACCGGCCATAAGGATATGATATGGTCGTTCCCCATCGACGAGAAGTTCAAGGTTGCCGAACAGCAGGCATGGATCGACGCCATCACCAAGGCTATCGGCGATAAACCGTTCGCCACCGGCCCTGTCCAGCCGGTCGCAGAAAGCAGCCTGAAATTCAATGACGAAAACCCGATCGGGTCGGCCGGCGACCCGCGGCCCGCGGACCAGGTACCTGCAGGAACCGCCATTGCCGTCGCACCCGTCCAGCCGGAAGTCCAGGAACCGCCAAAAGAGCCGGAACAGCCGCCGACACCCATCGAGTTCATCCGCGGCGAGACCGTTGCGATCACGACCGCCGGCGTCCGGGTCAAACATACCTTCTATACCGCCTATCTCACGAATCTGCGTCTCATCCTCCAGAACAAGCTCGGCAAGATCGGCCGTGAATTCGCGATAGCCGAACTCGTCGACGCCGCCGCCATCGAAAGCGAAAGCGGTGAACCGGAGATCGCCATCTCGATCGGGGTACAGGGCGGACTCAAGCAGATGATCATCATCTATCCGACCGTTTCATCACGGGACGGATGGATGCAGCAGCTGCAGAACAAGCTTGCCCGCAAATCCGTGCCGCAGCAGCCGTCCGCCGCGGTCGCCGCACGGATCGGTACGTTCGTTCCGGCGACCAACGAACGCGTCCTGATCACGACGCCGAACGTCCACGTCAAGAACCGGCCGGTCGTCGTCCATCTGACCAATACCCGGTTCGTCGTCGATTCGGCGACCGGTGTCATGGGCGATTTCGCCGTATCGACCATCCGCAGGTTCTCGCGGATGGCAAGCGAGATCGGAGAACCGGGAATCTCACTCACCGTCGGCGACCGCGAGATGCATCTGGTCTTCGCGAACATGAACGACCGCGAGTCGTGGATGGATGCCCTGATGAAGATCGCACCGGCAGAACCGGCACCGGCGGTATCGCCGTACACGGTTACCACGGTCATGCCGAAACAGCCGGTCAATTCGCAGACCATGTCCTGTCCGAACTGCGGAGCGAACAATCCGGTCTCGGAAGAACGCTGCGGTATGTGCGGTTCGCTTCTGCATCAGGCGAAATCTGCGGTATCTTCGGAAGAAGACGAAAGCGAATGGCCGCCGAAGAACTACAAGCCGAAGAAGAGCGAACGCAGAGAACGCGAACCACGCGGCGAATGGTCCGGCCGCAGATACAACAAGGAACGCAAAGAATACACCGGCGGTGTCATCGGGTTCATTTCACGGCCGCGTGACGCGTTCAACTACTATGCGCACGAATCGCCGTCGGGACCGTTCCCCATCTTCCTCGTGACCGGTGCCATCTGGGCACTGCTCACCTCGATCGTCATCGTCTATATCCTGCCGAAAGTCCTGGCTCTCGACACGACGCAGTTCCCGATCTTTGCGGCGCTCGACGGCAATTTCCTGCTGCTCATCATCGTGGCGGTCATTCTCTGGTTCATCTGGGTCATCGCCCAGCTGTTGCAGGCGACGATCACGTCGATTATCGCCCATCTGTTCGAACCGTCGGTCCGGATCTCGGAAGTCGTGGCGATCACCATGCGGAGTTCGCTCACCTATGCGGTCATCGGCTGGATTCCGGTATTCGGTCTGTTCATTGCCGCCATCTGGGCAGCAATCGAGACCATGATCGGTCTGAAGACTACCCAGGACACATCGACCGCCGGTTCGTTCATCGCGACCGCAGTCGGTGTGATCGGCGTCTATGTTCTGCTCTTCTTCATCGGAGGAGGATTCTCATGAAATCATTCAATAAAAAAATAATAACAATAGCAATTCTTGCACTCTGCATCGTGGGCATCGGATTCGTCGGTGCGGCAGGCGCCGATGGATTGACGCTTACTGCAGATCCCACTACGGTAAATACCGGAGAAACGGTCACGTTTTCATTCGCATATGATGGAAACTACACCTATGCGGCGACAGCTGTGGACAGTGACGGCAAGTCAGTTTCCGTGTCAACATCGGAACCGACATCAGGCAGTTTTACACAGACATTCGATACAGCTGGTACATACACTGTGACTGTGGAAGGAACAAATAAAACCAGTTCCAGCGACAAAAAAAGTGGATCAAAAACGGTTACGGTCACTGCTCCTAAAACATCAATCAATTCAGTTACCCTGACGCTGACTGCACCGGAAACGGGCAAAACTCCTGCAGGAACCGCTACGGTCTCTGGAACCGACGGTGTGCAATCAGCTACAGTAGCATGGGATCCAACTGACAATCCATTCAAAGCAGGAACTACCTACAAGGCAACCATTACTCTCACTGCAAAAGCCAATTATCAGTTTGCTGATTCCACGGCAGTAACCTTAAATGGCGATTCAGAAACAAAAACACCCAACACGGGTAAAAGC
>DALTWN010000173.1 GCA_029987045.1 Methanocorpusculum sp. | reverse complement strand
AGATAGGGGAAAAATACCCCACCAAACCCCGGAATCACCGCAAATAGACGGAGAATTCGCCCGATCCGGCCATTACATGAGAAAAACCACGATTTCCTGTGAAATATATCTGCCAGACACTCTCCGTTATCCACGAAAGCACCACCATCCAGGATACCCGGAATAAAAATTCAAAATTATTTATAAACTAACATACGATATATTATATTTAGTTAACAATAGTTTCGTTAAAATGAATAGCCCCGCAAATACGGATTAAAACGAGATAATAAGGCCAAATTTGCCGTAAATTGATATAGATGCCGATTATCGACCAGAAAGATCCTTGCAATTCTCCGAAGACCTGGCGGAGATCATATCTGTGCGTGGATACCCTGCCAGATACCGGCTAAAACCAGGAAATATCCCTCTTACGTGAAAGCGTATATACTTAGACAGCGAATCTACCATCAGCCTTTCACCCGCACGTATTTCTTCTACGAGGAAAGACCAAAAACAAATCGAGGTGACAATCCATGACCTGTCATAAGAAAGAGGCTAAGCAGGCAAAGGAAGCTGCAAAGAAAGATCAGCAGACTCCGGCCGCAAAAACTACAAAAACAAACTGAATTCAGAATTAACGGTCTGAATCATACCAGACCGTGTGCAGGTGGATATTCAGGCGTTTTCTGACGCTTGTATTTCTTCTTCATACTGATTCTCTATAAACACCACAAAAGCAAACTGAATTCAGATTTAACACTCTGAATCGTACCAAACCGTGTGCAGGTGGATATTCAGGCGTTTTCTGACGCCTGTATTTCCACTCCATACTGCTTCTATACACCCCCTCATATGCTTTTTTTCAGATCTATTCCCGCATCGATGATCTTGTATCGTCCGCTTCTGACTGAATCAGATTCTTCCAGCCTTTGCCAGAATACCTGCTGTAATCACCTGACCGGCTGAAATACCGCCATCCCCAAACGGATAGCGGGAATTGAGTATACAGGGGATACCGGCAGCTTCCAGTTCATGGACAATGGTTTCCCGGATACACCGATTGATGGCAACGCCTCCCGATAATGCAGCTTTCCGGATTCCTGTCGATTCTGCCGTCATAACAGCCAGACGTGCAATACCTTTTGCAAGGGTTTCCTGCACCGATGCAGCGATATCACAGACATCAAGACCGTCTTCCGCCATCGAAAATGCTTCATCGAGCAACGACGAGGTCGAAAGAACACAGGCTCCTTCTGCCGATTTCGTTATCGAAATATCCATCGGCTGGGCAACACCCCGTGCCGCATACGCTTCGAGGGTCATCGACGGTTCGCCGTCATAGGTGTGTTCCCGGCATATGCCAAGCAGTGCTGCTGCGGCATCAAGCACACGGCCGGTGGATGTGGTGACCGGTGAATTGAATCTGCGGGCAGTCATCTGTTCCAGAACTTTCAGAGAGCTTTCGGACCAGCCTCTGTTCTGCAACAGTGCAAGCGTACGTTTCGTCGGCAGGATACCGTAGAGCATGCGTTCAGGGAACTGCGTCGCAAGATCTCCGCCCGGCATCACCACCGGTTCCAGATGACCGCTGCGGACATATCCGTTCAGCGGATCTCCCGCCAGAATTTCTCCGCCCCAGATGGTGGCATCATCACCGTATCCGACACCGTCGATAGCGATACCGACAACCTCTTCCTGCGTAACCGCTGCAATATGTGCCCGATGATGCTGGACCGGACAGAGAATCGCTCCGGTCGTTTCCGCAAGTTCCTGAGCTACACGGGTACTGAGGAACTGGGGGTGCAGGTCATGCGCAATGATTGCCGGGGATGCACCGGTCAAGGATGTCAGTTTCTCGATCGTTTCCTTCAGATATGCGACGGTCGCAGGATTCCTGATATTGCCGATATGCGGTGAGGTTATCAGGAATCCGTCCTTGTAGATACTGGCATTCGCATTGAGTTCCGGACCGACACCAAGAATCTGGCGTGTACCCAGATCCATTTTCGTTCGAAGCGGCGCGAGACCGCGAGAAAGTCTGATGATATATCCGTCACGTACGACGGAATCGTCACACCGGTTGACGATGTCACGGTTATGGGTGAGAATATACGAGACGACACCGGTCTTTCCCAGTTTTGCGATAATCGTCTCCGTATCGGTGATCATCGGTGTACCCGGCGCATTGGCCGAAGTCATCACCAGAAGCGGATTCTTCAGTTTCAGGAACAGGAGATGATGCA
Source organism: Methanocorpusculum sp. (assembly GCA_029987045.1). Lineage (GTDB taxonomy): Archaea > Halobacteriota > Methanomicrobia > Methanomicrobiales > Methanocorpusculaceae > Methanocorpusculum. Next base: position 684 of record DALTWN010000173.1, on the reverse strand, counting down.
GAGCCGTGTAGGGGAACATGACACCGAGATTGTGCAGACGGGAAAGTTCCAGATGCGACAGCGGATCGAGTTTATCGAGAATGGCAATCGGATGGACCGGTCCGGTCATGAGTTCCCTATCTTCCTTCGACGGTGCGACCACGTAGGAAGACAGCGATTCCTCCCGCATCATCACCGCAAGCGACTGGTTCGGCCGTCCGAGAATCTCCTTCAGATGTTTCGCAGACGATTCGATACAGGCGATATGGAATCCGCCGATTCCGCGGATAGCTAGAATTTCTCCTGCGTCCAGGAGCTCCGCGGCGGATGCGATCGGATCGGCCGCCGCAATCTCCATACCGTCTCCGTGAAGCAGCGAGAGTTTCGGTCCGCAGGACGAACAGGCAATGGTCTGTGCATGATGCCGTCTGTTTTCCGGATCCGTGTAATCCGTTTCGCAGTCCGGACATTTCGGGAACGTGTTCATTGCCGTACGTTCGCGGTCATATGGAACCGTATGGATGATACTGTACCGCGGGCCGCAGTCGGTACACGACGTCGCCCAGTAACCATAGTATCTGCTGGACGGATTGACGATATCTTCCAGACAATGTTTGCAGGTAGCTATGTCTGCAGGAACGAACCCCGATCGTGCACCGTCCTGGCTGGGAAGAATCGAGAAGTCGTCCGGACGGACAGCACCGG
>DALTWN010000172.1 GCA_029987045.1 Methanocorpusculum sp. | reverse complement strand
CCGAATACCGATCGGTATCTGCCTGAAATCTATGCCAAGAACCTCCCGCAGACGGGCGGGCTGCTTATGACGACGAAAACCGTGAACTATGAAGAAATCATGCGTCTGCAGGAACTCGGGGTCGATGCCTATGTGGATGTGGGTCAGGAGCAGGCCGGACTTGCCGAGACTCTGGATGGATTCACCGAAACATCCGGTCTTGCCTCTGTTTTCGTGTCGCAGAATTCTCTTTCGGAGATTCCGGAGTCGTATCGGAAGATCGGGGAAATTCTTGGAGATACCGGTCGCGGCAATGAACTGTATGCGTATACGAAAGGATGGGCAGATACCATTACCGATGGCATGAAGACGGTCGATGGATCCGGCATGAAGAAGTCTGCACTGCATATCGTCTCGATCGATGGCAACAAGATCTTTTTACTCGGCGGATTTACCGAAGATGGCAAGTACGGTTATCAGGGAACGGTCGTCAATACGCTCGCCGACAATATCGTAACTGCAAAATCCAATAAGGGGTTCGGCGATCCGTATGGTATGGAAGAACTTCTGAATATCCTGGAGGAATCAGAACCGGATGTTATATTCATCAACGGTGCAAAGGACCATGCATATTACAACGCCTTCATGGACAACCCGGCGTTTGCAGAGTTGTCGGCGGTCAAATCCGGTCAGGTCTATGAAAGCCCGTATGACTGTCCCTACAGCTGGATTCCGCGTCCGTTCTCCGGATGGGGCATTTCCGGATTTATCTGGGCGGCGAATATCCTCTATCCGGACGTGTTCAATTACAATGTCAAGGATGAGATCCAGAAGTTCTACAAGGTCATGATCGGATATGATCTGACCGATGAAGAATATGCAAGACTCACCTCGACCACTTCCCAGGCTTCATCGCCGGCACCGGTGGCAGGTATCCTTGCAGGTTTAGCGGTAGCCGGTATCTTCCTGCTCCGTCGCAAACCCTAATCTTTTTCCCACCCAATATTTTTCATACGTTATGCCGGTTATACGAAGATTTCCCCTGCAGCGCTGTTCCGTCTGCAACTGCCGCGTATCATGTACGGGCATGTGTGCACATGGCTGCCGTGTGGGGAAGGGCTCGACAGTTACGAAAAGATTCATAAACCGGATCGCTCTTGCTCTGCTGCTGGCAGCGGCTGTTCTTGCAGGGATATCCATCGGCATCGGTATGGCTCCGCTGATCTTGGATACATCGATTCCTCAGATATCTCTGAACACCTCGGTCACCGGTGAATGCTCAGACGAACAGATGGTGCGGATGAATATGACGCTGATTCCGATTACGGCGACCGCTTCGGCGGAGGTGTATACCGGTGCGGTCGAATCTGCCGCTCCCTGTTATGGTTCGTTCGATACCTATTACACCGCAATCATTTTCGATCCGATGCAGGACGACTTTTTTGCGGAGTTAGTGCAGCAGTTCCGCACGATCAGAGAGTGGTATCAGCTGGACGACGACCAGTATGCCGAACTCATGGCTGCCTATGTCCAGGCGATTCCCTATGATTACAATGCATCCATCGCGGTAAAGTATCCTGTCGTGACTGCCGTCGGCGGTACCGGCGACTGTGACGATCTTTCTCTGCTACTGGCAGGTCTTCTGGCACGGGAAGGATATGACGTCACTCTCCTTCTGTATCTGGACAGCGGCCATATGGCGGTCGGTATCAGAAGCAGCAATGACTCTTATGCGTTCCCGAACACCGGCGGATATGCCTATATCGAAACGACGGGGGGGTCGCTTATTGTCTGCGGCGACTATCCGATGGGAATGATACAGGATTCGGAAATGCCGACCTGTATCCGCATCGGCAATGGCACGAAAACGTATGCCGCAGGGCGTGAATCGAATGCATTATTCCAGTATGTCTATGCGACCTATCATCCCGATGAGCTGGGGGAAAAGAAACATATTGTACTGAATCAGCAGAACGGTACGAAACCGGCGGAAAATATGGAAGTGTTCACCATCAATGCCTTCGACCGCGGATATCTCTATCGGATGCTGATTGAAAAATCCGTGTAAATCACGGTTACTTTCCACAACCGCCGTTTACGGGAATACAGAGTTTATGTGTTCCCAGATCATCGGTGAACGTCTCGATTCTGACATCCACATTATAGACGCGTTTGATGAGATCGGCATCGAGAACGGTATCGGGCGTTCCGTCAGCGATGATGTTTCCGCCCTGCATCATCAGTACACGGTTCGCATACAGGAATGCATGGTCGGGATTATGGGTCGAGATGATGATGATATACCCGTTCTGCGCAAGCTCGGTGATTCGGCACATCACTCTGAACTGGTTGCCGTAATCGAGGTTTGCGGTTGGTTCGTCCATGATGAGAATCTTTGCATTCTGAACAAGTGCTCGTGCAATCAGCGCAAGCTGGCGTTCTCCGCCGCTGATCTCGCCGTATCCTGCCCGTGCAAGATGTCCGATGCCAAGGCTCTCCAATGCTTCATGCGCTTTTTTGATGTGTTCCTCTTTGGGAGCGGCAAGAAGCGAAAGCTGTGACGTCATACCCATCAGGACGACGTCCAGCACTTCATAGTTGAAGGTAGGATAGGTCGACTGCGGAATATAGGCGATCTTCTTGGCAATCGCCTTATGCGTCAGTGTCCTGATGTCTGTGCCCTCGAGTTTGATGGTTCCGCCATAGTTCTTGAAGAAACCGAGCAGGCATTTGAACATCGTACTTTTCCCGACACCGTTCGGCCCGAGTACAGCAATCAGGTCTCCTTTCTGTGCATCGAAGGAGATGCCGTGCAGGATCTCGGGATTCTTCTTGGAATACCGGTACGTGACTGCGTCAAGCGAGAGCGATGGATCTTCGGTCATGACCGTTTACCTCCGGAGATCAGCAGCCAGGCGAATATCGGTGCGCCGATGAATGCCGTCAGGATACCGATCG
>DALTWN010000171.1 GCA_029987045.1 Methanocorpusculum sp. | reverse complement strand
ATATCCTCAGTTAATCCCTAAAACAGTGGCAATTCCTGCAAAATATCGTGAATTGGTATGGAAACGCACAAACTTACAATTTTTGTATATTTTGCACTAAATTGTAACTAAGCCTGTCCCTCTTCCGGTTTCTTGTCCGGCGAGTCGTCTTCGCTTGCTTCTTTTTTCTCCGGAACTGCACGGATGCAGAGTTTTTTCGCCAGGTCCTCGAAGATACCTGCCCGCTCCACGCCTCTGACCAGTCCGAGCGGCAGGGCGTTGATTCCGTAGCGTGCACCGGAGACCGCACCGCAGATCATCGCGAGCGTGCCGCAGTTTCCGCCGCAGGAGATCGCCGCCGAGAGCAGTTGTTCGGGACTGCCGAACGATCTGCAGAGATATGCGGCAAGCGGCAGCAGCTGGACCGTCTGCGATCCGGTTCCCATCTGTGCGGCGGCGGTCGCTATCGGCATGCGGTCGTCTGCCGCACGGTACGCATGGGTGATGCGGACTGCAAGTTCCGGAAACATGTTCTGTGCGGCGGTATCGAGTGCCGCGAATCCTTTTGCCAGGTCACCGGTTTCGATGAGCGTATTGAGCATGAGCGCGAGCGCGATGGTTCCGGCGATCGCTTCCGGACTTGTATGGGTGACCGTGCATGCATCGGCAAGCGCTTTTGCCATCTCTTTCCTGTCGGAATAGGCGATGGCGAACGGAATTGCAAGACCGATGCATCCGGCGGTATCGGAACAGATTCCCGATCCCAGCAGGTTTCCGCTGGATTCCATTTTCCGGCATGCGGAGATCACGGCACCGTCTGCGTACCGGAACTTGCGGAGATTATTGGTCCTCAGCAGTTCCCTGGCATACAGTGTCTTATCGAATCCGTCCTGGGTTTCCGCGAAGGTCCGTGCGGCCATCAGGATTATCTGGCCGTCGTCGGTATATTGTCCCGGCATGAGCATATCGTGCGGATGACCGCGGTACGGTTTTCCGAAAGCCAGCGGTTCGGGATTGCGGGCAGACAGCGTCTCGTACGGCATCGCAAGCGCATCGCCGAGAACCGCGCCGAGCATACAGCCCATCGAACGCAGTTGCCGCATTTCCTGGCTTTCCGGAGTCATATACAATCTATTGGTTTGATGAATATTTACTTTCTTTGCCTGTAGGATATGGCACCTGCCGGTTACTTTGATTTTACCTGTATCGTATTTTTCGGGGGTAGTATGAGAAAACACTGAAAGATCTTGATACCTCAAGATTCTTTTGTTACAAAAAATATATCTAATTAGTAACAAAATTACTACTAACATATGGCTCGTGAAGCATATACCAGTCAGATTCTTGGTAGAATCAATAAAGCGGCATTCGGTGATGTTTTTCTGATATCCGATTTTATCGATATTGCACCGGAGGGTGCCGTTAAGATGGCACTGTCGCGATTAGCCAATGAAAAAATCATTCGGCGGGTCATGCGTGGGGTGTATGATAAGCCGAAATACAGTAACCTTCTTCACGAATTTGCCGCTCCATGCATTGATAAAATATCGGAGGCACTCGGCAGGAGCAATGGGTGGACGATAATTCCGTATGGTGATGCAGCTGCAAACATGCTGGGGCTATCAACCCAGGTGCCGGCGAAATGGGTGTTCGCAACTGATGGTCCGTATAAATCCTATATGTGCGGAAACACTGAAATTCAATTCAAGCATGTTGCCAACAAAGATATCTGCGGTCTGTCGTTCAAATCTGCATTGGTTGTTCAGGCATTGAAAGTACTGGGAAAGAATAACGTGGGTGAACCGGTTGTTTCTCAACTGGCATCGACATTGACGGTTGATGAAAAGCGAACTCTTCTCCGTGAGACTCATGGTACAACAGCATGGGTGTTCAGAACAATCCAAAGGATCTGTATATAACATGAAACATGTTGCCACTCTCTCAAATGAGGAACGAGATATTCTCTTTAGAAATACTGCTGAAAAACTATCTCTTACACCGGCAATCATTGAAAAGGATTTTTGGGTTTGCTGGACACTGGATTATCTCTTTCATCAGTCTGTATGGAAACATAGTTTAATCTTTAAAGGAGGGACGAGTTTGTCGAAAGCATATAATCTCATTCGGCGTTTCTCTGAAGATATTGATCTCATTTTGGACTGGCGTGAACTCGGATATGATATTGGAGAGCCTTGGCTACCACGTTCAAATAAAAAGCAGCAGGAGTTTAATCAAATGGCAAATGCACGTGCAGTATCGTATCTCAAAGATAAGATGCTACCGGTAATTCAGGAAGATTTCTCCCGTCTGTTGGGAATATCTGCTGATGTTTCTCTTGATGCCAGAGATGGACAGACCCTGCTGTTTCGTTATCCTCATTTGTATTCCGGGAATGGAATAATCCAGGAAATTCGGTTGGAAATTGGTCCATTGGCAGCCGCCACACCAGCATCGGTATGTGCAATTCGTCCGTATGCTGCAGAACAATACCCGTCCGTTTTCCGTCAGTTGGAAACAGATGTTTTGACTGTGCTTCCTGAGAGGACATTTTGGGAAAAGGTATTGATTCTGCATAGTGAAGCGTATCGTCCAGATGAGATTCAAGTTCCGCCACGGTATTCGCGTCACTATTATGATGTCATGATGATTGCGGAATCTTCTGTTAAAGAAACAGCATTTGCAGACAAGGAATTGCTGAAAAAAGTTATTGAATTCAAAAAGAAGTTCTATCCGCTTAATCGCGCAAGATATGACTTGGCATTATCTGGTGATATCCATTTGATACCATCGCCACCTCATCTTGAAACTTTGAAAGCTGATTTTGAAAAGATGCGCGTGATGATTTTTGATGATGTCTACTCATTCGATGACATCATCGGTAAACTGAGCCAGCTTGAAGATGAGATTCGAGATGGCACAAACAAAATGGGCTAATCCACTGTCCGTGCACATCTTACATCAACACTAATCA
>DALTWN010000170.1 GCA_029987045.1 Methanocorpusculum sp. | reverse complement strand
GGAGCAGGATGAGGACAAGAAAGCCTGGATCGTGAAGACCACCATTGACGCATATGCCGACTGTCTCGAATCCGGACTGACCGTCGAAGATGTCTGCAGCCGTGTATCACAGGATGTCGATGTATCCGACAACAACCATCGCGCCGATCTCTTCGCCCGTCTGCAGAAGGAACTGGCAGGAGCATTCGAGCCCAAGCTTGCGGATCACATCGCATATGCCATCTTCGTGCGGATGGTCGCGGAACAGTATTCCGAGACGCCGGCGGAAGAGTTCAAGCTTCGGTATTCTGTCGCCCATGCCGCTTTCCAGGACGGCGAATACTGCGGAGAGATGCCGAGCGCTCCGGAGCACCTGCATGCGGTTGTCGAATGCACCCGCAGTATCTTCCCGGAGGACCCGCTGATCGCCAACCAGCTTGCATCCAAGATAGCTACGCTCGCGATGGGCGTTTTCGAGTATGGATGCCTGCAGCGGATTTCGCATCACTATTTCCTGGCGGGAGAAATCAAGCATCTGCTCGCATCCGCCCGCAGCGCCTGCGACAATTCAGGCCCTGTCCAGCGGATCGCACGTCTGCACGGATACCGGGGCGACCATGTCTATGCGAACGATATCAGGATCATCGACACGCTCTATCGTGCTGCCTGTGCCCGGTATCGTGTCCAGCCATGCGTCGATGCCGAGCGAGTGGTGTGAAGCATGTAGGATTGTTGAGGTAGCATGATGCGATTACAGAAGAAGAGGATAGTATCTGCCATCATTATTTCCGTGTTGATTGCTGGAATTGTCGGTGCGAGTGGGTGTATCGCTCCTGGTTTAGAATCAGTGTTAGAGGGATTACACACCCCCCAGCACGATGAAGCGGATTATATTCCTGTGGATTATGTGAAGGAAGGCCATTATTATTTCGAGGATGATTTCGGTCGTTCGTTCAACAAGACGCTGTACGAAGGCGACACATCGGCACTTTCGCGGAAATTTAATCCGAACGACTGGATCTATTATGTCCAGGGATTGAAATTCATTAAGGATGCAAATGATATGGAAATCTTCTACAATGTTTCAGAAACCCTGGAGCGGGGCGGTGGAGACTGTGAAGACCGGGCGATACTGCTGGCTAGAGGATTGTATGATATGGGGTTCGATACCTGCATAATCGTCCAAAAATCACATGTTCTTGCCGGCATCAGCAAAAGTCAGGTGGACAGCAGATACAAAGGGATTCTGATGAGTTTCAGCAAACCAAAAACCTACAAAGGCGTAGAAGTTGACGGGTATTATCCGATAGAAACCACGATTCATTGGGGTATCAGCGAATACGATGAAAACCCGCTTAAATATGAGAAGATGTACGTTCTCGGGCAGACACCGGCAGAATCCGGAAGGTGACGCTGATGGGAAAGAATGCAGACCACAGCGACCGGTGGCTTATCGCCCCGGCATCCGCGGTATTCGCGATGCTGCTGTGGTTCTACAACAAGGCGATGGCGGGAACCGATGCGGCATTGCCGGAAACCATATTCATGGCGGGAGAAGTCATCTGCGGCGTGATGTTCGTGATGGGCATCACACTGTACATACGGGAGCGGTAGAGAACTATGACAGGACATGAAATCATCAGCTCGGAACAGACTGCAGAAGAACAGACAAGCGCACGGGATCCGCTGTCGCCGATGGAGATCTCCGTCAGTGCGTATGCCGTCGTCGATAGGAACGTGCGGCTGTTCTGGGACGGAGAAACCGCGTTCGTGAATCTGCCGAGAGAATGGGTCGGAAAACGGGTGCGCATCTTTCTGATGGATGAATGGCTGTGATTGCTATGGAAAACAATGCAAAACCAATGAGAAAAGATGAATTAATGGCTGAAATCCGCAAACGCAAACAAGAGAACGGAGATGCGGGTTGTATGGACATTGTTTCGGATACGGGATTTACGCGGGAAGCAGCTGCATGCTGCATCCGCTATCATCCGTCGGTCCGGATGGTGGTGAAGTGAATGTCAGCTACATTAGAAGATTCAGCAGATGCTCCTTTGGTCTATGCAGGTCATCGTGCACTGACTTCGGCCGATTTCCGCTCTGTTCATCGGCTTGAGAGAATCCTGTTCGGCTATGGTAGATGCGGTAAAACGAAAGCCTGCAAAACGATGCTGGGGAAAAAGAGGTGAAGAGGGGAAGAGCAATGAAAACCATGTATAAGTACCGCAAAGAATACAACAGCGAATTAAGGTGTTCTCCAACACTATTGGATGCTGCCCGTACGGGGATGATAACAGTCGGGCACGGATGCCGCAGAAGAGCATCGGGCTGGGAAATGGCACGAGCACAACTCAAAATCCGTGAAATGTTAAAGGCGCTGGAAAATGGAACCGAACTGCCTTCTAATCTGGATAGAAGATACATTCCGATAATTGACCAAAAAATCACCAAACGTGAGTATCTGGTACCGAAACTGAAAAGCAATAGGTACTGCTAGATGAAGGAGTGGGGTGAATGCCGCTTGATCTGGAGCCGGGGGTAAGTGCCGGTGAAAAGATTCCTGATGAAGTATATGAGAAGTTATTGAAGGAATTCTGTAAAGAACATGAACCAAAACCTGCAAAGCATCGGAAGAAGCTGCCGAAGCATTTGCTGCGGCAGAATATTTCCAGGATACAGAAGGATGAAGAAGGAGACTATGAAGACTCAACATGATGATCATATTGGCCATCTTTGTGGTGGTAATAACATAATATACGAAGCGATGAAAGAATTGGAATTAAAAAACGCTCAAACTCAAAAAGAAAAAAAAAACAAATCGACTAGGAAAGAACCGAAAACGTTCCGGAGGAAGTAACCGGATGTCCATGTTAATGAAAGACAGCGGGGATCAGATACCCTCCGGAACATACATGGAACGAGCACCTACCCCGGAAGAGGAGGAAGCCATACGGGTGATTGAAGCTGCCAGAAAAAG
>DALTWN010000169.1 GCA_029987045.1 Methanocorpusculum sp. | reverse complement strand
ATGTATCAGAGTTCGATGTCGTAGACGACATGCCATGATGTCGGCGAATATGACCGGATATATTTTTCCGTGATTTTTGCCTGCGGGAATACGCTCAGGATATCGGCGGTATGTTCTCCGTCGCGTTCGACCAGGGCATACAGATGAATCGTGCATTTCGGCGCTGCAAGTTTCGCGGCAGCTTCTAAAAACGCATAGGCGGCAAACGGCAGGTTCATGATGATCCGGTCGAACTTCATGTCCGGCAGCAGTGCCGGCAGATTGCATGCATCGCCCATCATGGCGACGACATTCGTGATCTTATTGATGCGCAGATTCTGCTGCATCAGTTCGACCGCCTGCGGATTCAGGTCGTTTGCGACCATCAGTCTGCATTTTCCGCTCAACGTGACCGCGAACGGACCGACGCCGGCAAACATGTCCAGAACCAGTTCACCGTCATGCATGAGCGAAAGAAGCCTGCGCCGTTCGTTGGACAGACGTGCGGAGAAATACGCGGCAGATAGATCGACGACCATCCTGCGGCCGTATTCGGTATAGATCGTCTGCGTCGTCTCTTTTCCTGCAAGCACCCTGAAACTGCGGGTACGGAACTCGCCTTCAATCGGTGATGTCGCATAGAGGACGGTGTGGACATTGGGACGGTTTTTCAGAACCTGTTCTGCCGCTTCGATATCTTCGTCCTGAAGAATCACGAGGCCGCCGACCTGTTCATGCCGCGCCAGATCTTCACGGACCGGACTGCAGGGAAACGCCATCTGTACCGCGCCATCCGTTTCGCGGACGACCGGGATATGGAGGAACCCGTCTTCCACGAACGGGCGGTACGTGCGGTCATAGAGATTCTCGGAAATGAGCCGTCTTCTCCAGGTCTCTCCTTCCGAGAGCGGAACTTTCAGACCCCACTGGATACCGGTCGCATCAGTTCCGGTCATGCAATGCCTCCGTAATTACTGCAGATAGCGACTGCGCAGCGGCCGCAATATCGGGCCGGCTCACCACCGCAGAAATCACCGCGATAGAATCCAGTCCTGCTGCAACAGCGTCCGGTGCATTTTCAGAAGAAAGTCCGCCGATACCGACCAGCGCGATGTCCGGATACTTCGCACGGATGTCACGGACAAGGGAAAGTCCGTGACCTTCTCCTGCATCCTTTTTCGATGTCGTGGAAAACACCGGACTTACGGCGACATACGATGCTCCGTCTCTGACCGCGGCATCCGCTTCTTCGACGGACCCGACGGAGATACCGATGATGAAATCCGGACCGCAGATCTTTCGTGCGACCGGAAGCGGCAGATCGCTCTGACCGAGATGAACGCCGTCCGCGCCAGATGCAAGCGCGATATCGATACGGTCATTGACAATGAATACAGCGGTTCCGCGGCAGATATCGCGGATGGCGCACGCTTCTTCGTAGAGTTCCACAGACGACCCCGTCTTGTCACGCAGCTGGATGACGGACGCGCCGCCTGCAACGGATTCCCGTGCTATTTCGACATGTGATTTTCCGTGAGAGAGCGCAGAATCGGTAACGACGTACAGCCCCGAAATCACAACTCGACCTCTTCGACGCGGATGTTCTCTTCGAATATCTCCGGCGTCATCAGCGCAACTTCATCGAAGAATGCCGGCTTGAATGTGCCGGGACCCGCCGTGCGTTCCGCCGCACGTTCTCCGGCGATACCGAGCGCCGAAAGCGCCGCAATCGATGCTTCCAGCGGCCGTGCCACTGCACAGCCTGCCGCAATACAGCTGCCGAGCATGCATCCGGTTCCCGAAATCATCCCCATCTCCGGCACACCGTTGGATACCGCAAACAGTCTTCGTCCGTCAGTGACCAGATCCACCTTGCCGGTCGCAACGACGACAATACTGCTCGTTCCCGCATAATCCATCATCTTTTCGACATTGACATCGCCGAAGGAATCGACACCGTGCGCATTGGTCTTGGCACCGGCAAGCCGGTTGATTTCCGATGCATTCCCTTTGATGACCGAGATATCGAATTCATCGATAAGATTCTCGGCGGCGAATGTGCGCGAACGGGAACTGCCGACACCGACCGGATCGAGAACGATCGGTTTTTCCGCTTTCATCGCCAGGAACGCGGTATCCCACATGATATTCAGCTGCTCCTCGTTTGTCGTTCCGATATTCAGTAGCAGCGCCTGCGCTTTTTTCATGAGCCCGACCGCATCATCCCGGTCATCGGACATGACCGGAGATGCGCCGTAACAGATGGAAATATTGGCACAGTCGTTGGCGGTAACGGTATTGGTGATATGAAGAACCAGCGGATTGTGTTCCCGGACAACCGATACTATGCGTGAAAGATGGTCCATATATCTAGTATATATGTAATCACGCCACAAAAAAGCTATTTAGTAGTTATAACGCCAATACTCTGATATGGATACTCCAATAGATAAAATCCGGTCGGGAACACTCAAATTACACAGCCTGGAACAGGAGATGAACCCCAAAGACGCGGTTTCGCTCAGACGTACCTATATTGAAGAAACCACCCATGCGTCCCTCGAACATATCGGCGCATATACCATACCCGAAGACTACGCAGTCACCCACAATATCGAAAATATGATCGGCTGCGTCCAGATTCCGGTCGGCGTAGCAGGACCGCTGAAAGTAAACGGTGCAAAGACGTCCGGATCATACTATATCCCTCTTGCCACCACCGAAGGCGCACTCGTCGCATCCATCAACCGCGGATGCCGGGCGATCAGTGTATCAGGCGGTGCCGACGTGCGTATCTTCGCCGACGGCATGACACGGGCACCGGTATTTGCCGCCCGCGATATTCCACATGCCGCAGAAGCCGCCGTATGGATCGAGCAGCACATCTCTGAACTGAAGACCGCTGCCGAATCGACCACCTCGCACGGAAAACTTACCGGCATACAGGTGTTCACCGCAGGAACCAGCGTCTATGTCCGCATGACCTTCGATACGGGACTGTCCATGGGCATGAACATGGCGACCATCGCCGCAGAAGCCGCATCCGCCGT
>DALTWN010000168.1 GCA_029987045.1 Methanocorpusculum sp. | reverse complement strand
AAATGATGATGTGGATTAAAGGTTTGCCTTCTATCTTGAATGTCATGATTTTCTTCATCAGATAACCGACTATCACTACATTGACAATAATTGCAACCAGCGAACCGATTGCTGCACCGTTGATACCAAACGCTGGAATCGGCCCAAGACCCGGGATAAGAATGATATCAAGAACGACATTGAGAATCAGAGCTGCAAGGGTGCCATAGAACGTTTTTCGCACGTATCCTGAGTTTGAAAGAGCTACGCCGATGAACATTAGAAAGACATTTACAACCTGCTGGAACAGCAGGATACAGCAGCAGACAGAACCTTCCGCGAAATCAGCCCCGTAGAAGAAATAGAGCAGTTCATCGACAAGAAGAATTCCACCGACTGCCGCAGGGATTGCTAAAACCAGTCCATAGGTAATTGATCTGGAGATGACCGGCGGGATTTCCTCCATCTTGTTATGTGTACTCCAGTAACTGATTTTCGGTGGAAGGGTTGAATATACTGCATTTGCTATAAATAGAGCTATCATTGTGAAACTCAATGCTACACGGTATACACCAACATCGCCGTTGTTCATAAAATAGCCGATGAAGATAGTATCAGCATATCCCATGATAGTACCTGCGGCACTTATCAGCAGAATCCACAGGCTGAATGTGAGAAGATTTTTGAGGTGATATCTAGTGAATTTTGCCGGTCTATATTTGAAATATTTGATACACAACAGCCCTGAGAGAAGAAGACCGACAATGTATCCTCCAATCATACCATACACAGAGAATCCGATGAAAACAAGGAGAATGGATAAACCGATACGGACAAGTTCAGAGATACCAAGTCCTGTATTATAGATTCCCACATGGTTTTTTGCTCTTACACCAATCGAAATCCCGTGCGCGAAATATGCCACGACCAAAGCCAGAATAATCAGCGGTACCAGTTGATACGTTGCCAAATCAACAAAGAGCGGCTGGATGAGCAACAGGATAAGCGTCGAGACGATGATGAGAATCGTCCGGAGCGTCATGTACGCTGTAAAGTATTCGTTCTGGTCCTTTCCTTCCGAAATCCGCTTGACAGTAGCCTCACCGAATCCGCTATCCCCAATGAGATTAAAGATGGAAAAATAAGTGCAGAAGAGATAAAATACACCCATCAGGTCTTTTCCCAGCAGGTGCGAAAAAATCATCGTCGAGACAAAACCTGCAAGCGTCACCAGAATCGTGAATCCCAGCTGGATGACACTCTGACGCTTGATGGGCGACAGATTCATCAGGGAAGATACGAACGGGATATGCATGCGGACGGTCTCACGAAGGAAATTGGTAGATTATATTTACCGTGTATGGATATCAACATTCGGAGCATATTACATATAAAAATTAGACACGTGTACAAATATGTAAAAAAATGACCGTGTTTATTTCAACGGGATTGAATATATTTACTTATAAATCGATGGCATATCCATACACTGGATAGGCTCTGGAGAAAATGCCGAAAATGAAAAAATCATGTCTGAAGACCATTGTCGCTCTCCTTATGGTCCTGATGCTGGTATCGGGAATCTTTGCAGGGTTTGCGGCCGCATACCCCATCAACGGGTCTCTGTTCTACTACGAAAATGTTTCCGGGTCATCGGGAACCTACAAGTATCTCGACCATCTGATCATCCTCGATGACGCAAACGTGCTGGATGCATTCGACGAGTATCCAACAGGAACTTATACAAATAAATCAGGAATCGACAGTTTCCTGCTGAAAAACGTGACTGCACAGGTCACCATGTATGTCGTCGACAGTGACGGCAAAAGAATCTCGTCCGCAATAAACGGAAACGTGCCGCAGGGATCGACGGTGCAGTTCCAGATTACCTCGACCTACCCAAATGAAGTTGGACTCAAATTCACCAATCCAAAAGGAACGGTGAACGGCACATCGTATCTTGGAACACAGAATCTGAGTGCCGAGATGTTCGGAGCATCCAACGTCATGACGGTTCCGCTCGATGAGAATCTTGCGGAAGGTACCTGGACCGTATGGGCATACTTCAAAACGGAAGATGTTCCGGGATACATGGTCCCGTATGCTCCGTACAAATACCAGAACGGCAAGACCTACACCTTCACGATTGTTCCGTCATCTGTTTCCATGGACGTCGATACGACCGAAACGACCGTCGGAGAGTATATCCAGATAACGGTCGCCGGAAAAGCAGGCGAAAAATATCAGCTGAAACCGAACGAGAAATATACCATTGTTCCCGGTCAGCAAAATATCAACGGGTATGAAGTAACCATCGGAAACGACGGAAAGACCGTGTTCTATATTCAGGCAGTCAAGGACGGTACATTCACGCTCCAGCTCTGTTCCGGGCCGGTCGTGGAAGAGGATGCCGAACTGACGTTTTCCAAAGCGAAGATTTCCATATATGCAGAGGAGGATTCATACAATATCGGCAATGATATCAACCTCTACGGTACGAACGAAAAAGGCAGTGATCTCTACTACTATCTCGAAGGTATCAACCAGCCATTCACCCTGATTCCGACCGATGCACTGAAGAAGGACAGAACCGGCGAAACCTGGGAGACTACCGTCAAAGGACTTTATATCAGTACGCTGAAACTCGATACCGCGACCTATACCTTCTATGTATCCACCATAAATTCCACGGTAAAAGACGATGCACTGAATAAGACCGGATCGTCTTCCTCTGTCGGAGTCAATCTCATTCAGCCGACCATCACCCTGACATCATGTCCCGATGTCGTTGTGCAGGGCAATGATTTGACCGTCAAGGGTACGGCGGAAGGAAAGCCGGCGACGGTGTCCTGGTATCTGTTCGGAACCAACAAGTTCTACTACGGAACCACCGATGTCGGCAAGAGCGGATCGTTCATCATCGAAAAGACACTGGATAAAGACCAGTTCGATGCGGGACAGTATTATCTGGTTGTCCAGCACCCGATGTACGATAAAGTCTACAATATCGGCGCAATCAGATCCGGCAATGATTACCTGATTGTCGAAAACAAGAGCGGATCGTTTGCCGTCGGA
>DALTWN010000167.1 GCA_029987045.1 Methanocorpusculum sp. | reverse complement strand
CTCAGAGTTACAACATCAGATGACTTCACATCGTGTGGAAAAATTTATGAAGTATGTGGCAGACTATGATCTTTCCGCAACAGATTATACTGCCATTCAAAAATGGTGTGACAAACAGCCGTTGGTGCTGATGGAGATATATCGAAACAATTATCTTCTGTTTAATTCAAACTATTATGACGAGTCGGCACTTAGTGATCAGAATATCGAGGTCACCTATTACGACTGGTACTCTTATTATGAGATTCCGTTTGCAGATGGAAAAGCAGAAATGCTGATTTACAGTGATGAAAGCTATGTGCTTCGATCAATAACAACCCTGTTTGCGTTATCGCTGGCTGGATTTATATTTATACTTGTCGTTCTTTACGATATAAAGAAAACAATACGCTATATCTATCTCCTCACCGATGAGATTGGAATCATGGGCAATGGAGATTTGGAACATCCGATTTCCATTAAGGGAAATAATGAGCTGACCACCTTGGCAAAGGGACTCGAAAAGACACGTCAATCACTGGTTGCTCATCAGCGTAATGAGGAAATTATGCTTGTGCAGAATCGGAATATGATCACAGGCTTGTCACATGATCTGAGAACTCCATTGACAAAAATCATGCTCTGCGTAGAAATAATTCAAGGGAAAAAGTATCGAAGTGAGCAGGAACTGAATGACTATCTGATACAAACCTACAATAACAGTCTTGAATTAAAAGCAATATCAGAACACATTCTTCAGTATTCTCTATCGCAAAAGGGAATTCAGGATCTGCAGATTCGAACTATAGGTTTTAGAGAGACTTTTTTTGATATCCTTTCTGAAACAGTTGACTACTTTGCCGGGGTGGGCCTGGAAACCAGGTGTGATATAGAATGGCCAACGTGTAAAATTGAAATAATCGACTTGAACATAAGGCGGATCATGGATAATATCGTATCCAATATTGAAAAGTATGCGGACAGAGCTTATCCCGTTTCTATCGTGTATATTGAGGATGAGGACTATGCCGGCTTTGAATTCAAAAACAAAAAGATGACTGTAAATAGTCTGGAAGGTCATCATGTAGGCCTTGAGAATTTGCAATCGCTGCTTTCACAGATGGGAGGAAACTATCGGCAGATGTCGGATGACGATTATTTTAAGACAACGATACTCTTTCATGTAATGAGTGACGACGCTTCTTGAAAAAAGACATCTCTATGGTATAGAATATTTTCAATTCATTGTAATGATAAGAGCTAATAAAATTTTTTAAAAAATATAGGAACACATGGAACATTTGCTTCTGTTTCGTGCCATATATTAGTAGAGGGGAATATTCTCCTCAAATTCACAAAGGACGGAGATGAGATAGATTGAAATCTAAAAATACAACACATGGGCCGAAAGGTTTTATCCTGTTGGAACCGGGAAATATTATGCAGATCCTGCCAGAGGACAACAAGTCTTGGCTCACGCTTTTTTACAGCCTTCCGGAAGAACTTGTTTCCAAAAGACCTGCTTATATGAATCTGCCGCGCTGTCCATTTGATGTAATCCGCAGTGATGATTATGCAGAACTTCTGAACACGGATGTGTTTCTGGAATTGGTCTGGGACTGCTATGCGTGGAGCGCCTGGCAGTATTTCGAAGTGCCGAACAAGGATGGTGATTACAGAGATATTCCCGGAAGCTTTAATTCCTATTCCGGAGATTTTCCGTTATGGAGACTGTCCTATACGATCATCCCCTATATCCGTGAAAAGTTTGAGCACATCGGGCTTTCCTTCCAGTCTCTTTTCAATATGCCGAGAGGCATGGAAGTACCCTTCCTGACCTATCAGCAATTCAGCAACCTGATCGGGTCTGTTGTTCCGATGATCGTAAAAGAACAGAACTGGCAGCCTATGATCGATACGATCTGGGCGACCCGTGATGAAACCGATTATGACTTCCGCAACAGTCTTGTAAAAAAGGATTTCATGAGAAGATGGTCGCATTCCAGAACCAGCATCGGCGCGATGCTGTCCCTGGATCAGCTCATGGAGGATGCTCCTGATTCCATTACTTCCGAGAGTGATCACTTTGAAGCAGAGATCATTGAGCGTCAGGCTTTCGAAGCATTTACCGCTACTCTCTCAGAACGTGATCGGCAGATATTGAAACTGAAAGCCTTCGGCCTGAAACAGGAAGAGATTGCAGAACAGGTCGGCTATAAAACCCACGGTGCAGTCAGCAAACGGGTCCATATCATTTCGGAAAAATACCGTGAGTACCGAAAACAATAATTCTTATCCCATCCAATCCTATCAACCCGCAGTCATTGTCATCCGACAATGGCTGCTTTTTCATGCGCATTTTTATGGAGGTACAACATGAAAAACAAATTATTTGAAAACCTGCCGGACGTACTGGATGCAAAGCTTTTGGCTCAGGCTTTGTGCATCTCCAAGTCCGGAGCCTATGCACTGATGAGCCAGCCGGACTTTCCGACTTTGCAGATCGGCGGACGAAAGCTCGTGACAAAACCGGATCTCATCGAATGGATGCAGTCCCATGTTAATCATGGCGTGAGGTGATATTTACGTTGATATCAGTCTCTCATTTATTAAGAGCAAGTATCGACCATGGTACCAAATTTCGTATCACACTCATTTTTTCCACGGTCAAATACTTGTTGGGGAGTGCCTTCCCCAAACCCTGCTGTAGTCGCCGGAAACGGCGATTTTTTAAATTTCTGCCAAACATGGCAGTTTCATTTTTTCTTATTGGAGGTGATGCCCTATCGCGAAAAAATATAATACTCCGCACCGCAACCGTATCATCAAGACGATGCTGACCGATGAAGAATACGAAGCCTTTTCTGAACGCTGCAAGACCTATGGAATGAGTCAGGCAGAAATGATTCGCCAGTCCATTACCGGTGCTGTCATCCATCCAATCATAAAGGTATTTGCGGCCAGTGATGAACTATTATCCTCTGTTGGCAGAATGACTTCGGAGTACGGAAAAATTGGAAGTAATCTGAATCAGATTGCAAGATTCTTGAATGAAACTCATATGCCTTACCCAAACCTTGCAGAGGAGG
>DALTWN010000008.1 GCA_029987045.1 Methanocorpusculum sp. | reverse complement strand
CCGGCTAGGACCCCGCCGACTATCAGCGCTCTCATTAACATGTAGATGAAGAAGAGTACAGCGATGACCCATACCAGTGGGTGGACTTCTTTTGCTCTGCGTTTGCAGATCATGATAAGGCAGTAGGTGAAGAAACCGATTGCAATACCATCAGTGATACTGTAACACAGTGCCATGAAGACGGACGTGAAGAAACACGGAATCGCGACTTCAAGTTTCTTCCACTCGACTTCAGCGAACGGTTTGAGCATGAGGATACCGACCAGCACAAGAACCGGTGCAGTTGCTGCACTTGGAACTGCGGTTGCTAAAGGAACGAGAAGAATACAAATGGCGAAACAGATTGCGGTTACAACAGCGGTAAGTCCGGTACGTCCTCCTGCCTCAACACCTGCTGCAGATTCTACGTAGGTGGTAACGTTGGAGGTACCAAAGAGGGAACCGATTGTCGTGGCGGTTGCATCGGCAACTAATGCACGTTCGGTTCTGGTGTGGAATCTCTTTCCGGTCTTCATTTCCTCGATTTCAGCGTCGCTGAAGAGGTTCATTTCACGGCCGGCACCGATGATGGTTCCAATGGTGTCGAACATGTCGATTAAACTGAAGGTGATAATCGTGATGATGACCAGTGGAATACGGAGCGGGATGGAGAATAAAGACGGGATTCCTGCTGAGGTGAAGATTACACAGAACGTTTCCGGTAACTGAGAGAATGCTTCACCAATACTGACAGATGAGCTGATATCGGTAACGCCGAAGACCGGAATAAGTCCAATCAGGGTTGTTGCAATGATACCGATAAGGAATGCACCTTTGACTTTCAGGACTGCAAGAATGATGGTAAGAATCATTCCGATAAGGAAGACCCAGATAACCGGATCGGTTGCAAGTCCGGTCCAGTTGATCATCGGGCATGCACCGGTGACATCAAGGAACTTGACGTTTAAGAGACCGATGTAGGCAATGAAGAGACCGATACCGCATCCGATTGCGACTTTCAGTACTTTTGGAATACTGGCAATCAGATAGGTTCTGATCTTTGTCATAGTGATGATCATGTTCAGGATACCACAGATGAAGACCATGGCTAATGCTTCCTGCCACGTGAAACCGAGGGTGAAAACGACGGTGTACGTGAAGAATGCATTCAATCCCAGTCCGGCAGACTGTGCCAGCGGGACATTTGCGAACAGACCAAGCAGAAGACAGCCGATACAGGTTGCAATGACAGTTGCAAGATAGACTGCTCCGGTTGGAATGCCTGCAGCACCTAGGACATTCGGGTTAACTGCCAGGATATACGCCATTGCAAAGAACGTAGTAAGACCGGCAATAATTTCCGTATGCACTTTGGTGTTGTTCTCTTTCAGATGAAAGAATGAGTTCAGAGACATACAGTAAGAGTATTCGGGACGGAAAGATATTATAGTTTGTATTCAATCTTTAAGAACCAAGGCTTAATATCTTAGAGAATAGATAGTACGGATACATTTCTAGGTGTTTTCATGTCGGAGTTACGGAATATAACAAAAAAACAATGGATTATTACCGGAATCGCCATTGCAGTCGATGTTGTGCTGCTGCTTCTCGGTCTTTATTTCTCGCCGATCGTTACGGAGATGACCGCCCCGAATACGGTCATCCCCCTGATTTTCAACTGTGGAATCGTCCTGCTCATGTTCATTTCGACGCTTGTAATCGTCCGTATTGCCAATAAAAAACGTTAAATTTCCTTATTTTTATTGAAAAGTGATGGTATATGACAAATTATGATGCGGAAGACGATTTCGAGAGCTATCTGTGTTTTGCAGCGGTACTCGCCGGACGTCTGAAGACTGCTACGGAAGCGCTCGATGAATTGAGTGAACAGGATAGTCCGGAATATGTACGCGCAGTTGTCGAGAAGGTCATGAAACCGTTATGCGCTCTCATGGAGTACAAGATACGTACGTATCCGTACACTTCGGCGAACCTTCCGGCAATCAAAGAGATCTGCGGCGACCGTGCCCGGGAGTTTATCATCTCGCAAAAGGAGCTTTTTGAAGAATATTACACATTATTGCCGGTCATTACGTCAAAAGAAGAAGCAGAAACGACCTGGCAGAGCATCGAACATGCCTTTGAGGATGTACTTACTCAGATTTGAGTGTGATTCCCGAAAGCAATGAGTATAATTATCTCTGACGTCATATAGTATACTGAAAATGACAGCGGGTGAATTTAGCCAATGGAAATGAAATCTGCTCGTATCCTCTCAGGTACTGATGCGTATCTCGCGCATCAGATACCTGACGCTTTTTCCGCTGTTTTTGATTCAGATGTTTTTTCTTTTTTCCCCGGTTTTTGTGATGTTCATGTTCATTTTCGTGAGCCAGGTTTTTCTCACAAGGAGACCATCATGACCGGATCCCGGGCAGCGGCACACGGAGGATACACCGCGGTATGTACCATGCCGAATCTTCACCCGGTTCCGGATTCACTGGAACATCTGAAGGTTCAGCAGGACATCATTGATGCCGATGCGGTAATTCCTGTGTATCCGTACGGAGCAATTACCTGCGGCGAACAGGGACAGCTGCTCGCGGATATGTCGGCGCTTGCACCTCGGGTCATCGCCTTTTCCGATGACGGACATGGTGTGCAGTCCGAAGACATGATGCGCAAAGCTATGTGTGCCGCAAAACAGCTGGGAAAGATCATTGCTGCACACTGTGAAGTGGATGCTCTCGTGCATGGCGGTTATATCCATGATGGTACCTATGCACGGCAGCATCAGCATAAGGGGATTTCATCCGAATCCGAGTATGCGGAAGTCGAGCGGGATATCAGACTGGCAGAAGAGACAGGGTGCGCATTCCATATCTGCCATATCTCTACCAAGGAGAGTGTGGACGCGGTACGCAGGGCGAAACAGCGTGGCGTCGATGTCACCTGCGAGACCGCACCGCATTATCTGGTGATGGATGATTCCTGTCTGCAGGAAGACGGACGGTTCAAGATGAATCCGCCGCTTCGTGATGCAGTCGACCGGGAAGCATTGATTCGGGGCATACAGGATGGAACGGTGGATATGATTGCGACCGATCATGCGCCGCACACGCAGAGTGAAAAGGCGAACGGGCTGGAGAAAAGTCCGTTCGGTATCACCGGGCTCGAGACAGCATTTCCGGTACTCTATACCTGTCTGGTACGTGCGGGAACCATCTCCCTGGAGAAACTGATAGATCTTCTTGCGGTCAATCCGCGGAAACGGTTCTCGATTCCGTTCAACGGATACTCTGTCTGGAACCTGAATGAAATGACGAAAATAGATTCATCTGAATTCCTGTCGATGGGTAAATCGACACCCTTTGAGGGAATGGACGTATATGGATGCAATTATCTGACGGTTGCATCAGCTACCGTGGCGTATCGGAGGAACACAATATGACAAAAAGAACTGATATCAAAAAGATCATGATTATCGGGTCAGGCCCGATTGTAATCGGACAGGCTGCAGAATTCGACTATGCAGGCACTCAGGCATGTCTTGCACTGAAAGAAGAAGGATACGAAGTCGTGCTGGTCAACTCGAATCCGGCCACAATAATGACGGATACGACCATCGCCGATAAAGTCTATATGGAGCCGCTCACGCTTGAATACGTGGCACGTATCATCAGATATGAGCGTCCGGATGCAATATTGCCCGGTATCGGCGGGCAGACCGGCCTGAATCTCGCCATGCAGCTGGAAAAGAAAGGAATCCTGAAGGAATGCCATGTCGAACTTCTGGGAACTCCTGCTGCAAGCATCGAACGTGCAGAAGACCGCGAACTCTTCAAGGAGATGTGCGAACAGATTGGCGAACCGATCATTCCGTCAGAAATCACCTATACCGTAGAAGAAGCAAAAGCCGCAGCACAGCATATCGGATATCCGGTTGTTCTTCGTCCGGCATTTACGCTGGGAGGGACCGGCGGCGGATTTGCCGAGAATGAAGCGGAACTCATAGAAATAGCACAGAACGGATTCGCTTTGTCTCCGGTACACCAGGTCCTGGTCGAAAAAAGTGTCAAGGGATATAAGGAAATAGAATTCGAGGTCATGCGTGATTCGGCGGATCATGCAATTACCATCTGCGGTATGGAAAATGTCGATCCGGTCGGTGTTCATACGGGAGATTCCATAGTCGTAGCTCCGATCATGTCCTTGTCCGAGCATGATTACCGGATGCTCAATGCAAGTGCCTTGAAACTCATTCATGAATTGAAGATTGCAGGCGGATGTAATGTCCAGTTCGCACTCAATCCGAATTCGAGCGAATATTTCCTGATTGAAGTCAACCCCCGTGTTTCCCGTTCTTCCGCACTGGCATCGAAAGCGAGCGGATACCCGATTGCACGGGTTACGGCAAAGATTGCCGCCGGAATGACGCTGGAAGAGATCCCGGTCGCCGGCGGCACCGCGGCAATCGAACCGTCGCTTGACTATGTAATCGCCAAGTTTCCGCGGTTCCCCTTCGATAAATTCACTGCAGCCTCCAATACACTAGGTACACAGATGAAAGCGACCGGCGAGGTCATGAGTATCGGTTCGAATCTCGAAGAATGTTTCCTCAAGGCGATCCGGTCTCTTGAAATCGGCGCGGTCCATCTGTATCTTCCGAAATTCGCAGAGTATACGGTTGATGAACTGCTTTCGTATCTCGGCGAATTCAGAGCGGACGGTATCTTTGCTGTAGCCCAGCTCCTGCGTCTTGGTGTGGGTATCGATAAGATCCATGAAGTTACCATGATAACGTCCCTGTTCCTCGAATCCGTCAAACGGATTGTCGACCGGGAAACGGAACTGATACAGAAACCGCACGATATCATCCTGCTGCGTAAAGCAAAAGAGATGGGATTCTCGGATGCCTGTATCGCCAAACTCTGGAAATCCAGCGAACAGGAGATCTATGCCGAACGCAAGACGCAGGGTATCGTTCCGGTATTCAAGATGGTGGATACCCTGCATACCGGCAAATATCTTCCGTATCTGTATTCCTCCTATACCGGAGAGAATGCATCCCGTCTTTCGGATAAACGCAAGATTGTCGTTCTGGGAGCCGGTCCGATCCGTATCGGTCAGGGTGTCGAATTTGATTATTCATCGGTTCATGCCGTCCAGACAATCCGTAAAGAAGGCTATGAAGCGATCATCATCAACAACAATCCGGAAACGGTTTCGACGGATTATACTACTGCCGACAAACTCTATTTCGAACCGCTGACGACCGAAGATGTCATGGCGATCATCGACTATGAACAGCCGCAGGGAGTCATCGCCTCGCTCGGCGGTCAGACCGCTGTCAATCTTGCGGCTCCGCTTGCACGCCGCGGCGTGAAGATCATCGGTGCAGACTGCGATGCGATCGATAAAGCGGAAAACCGTGATCTGTTCGAGAAACTCCTGCTTGAACTTGGTATCCCGCAGCCGGAAGGTTGTGCGGTAACGAAGATCGAAGATGGTGTCGCCGCGGCAAAACGTATCGGGTATCCGGTACTGGTCCGGCCGAGTTTTGTCCTCGGCGGCCGGGCAATGCAGATTGTCGCGAATGAAAAACAGCTGCGTCATTATCTGAAGACTGCTGTCGAAATCGATGAAGACAAACCGGTTCTTGTTGACCGGTATATCATCGGTAAGGAAGTGGAGATCGATGCAATATGCGACGGACGCGATGTGTTCGTTCCGGGAATCATGGAACTGGTTGAACGTACCGGTATCCATTCCGGCGATTCGATATCGGTGTATCCGTCATTCTCGATTTCGGATAAGGTAAAGGGAATCATCCTGCAGTATGCAAAGAAGCTCGGACTTGCCATCGGTATCATCGGACTGTATAACATCCAGTTCATCGTCGACAAGCAGGATAGAGTATACATCATCGAAGTGAACCCGCGGTCTTCCCGTACCGTACCGTTCCTTTCAAAAGCTACCGGATACCCGCTTGCGGATATCGCGACCGGTGTCATCCTCGGAAAGACCCTGAAGGAACAGGGCATATTCGATCTCTATCCGACAGAAAAGAAACGGCATTATGTCAAGGTCCCGGTCTTCTCCTTCAACAAGCTCAAGGGTCTGGATGCCTATCTCTCGCCGGAAATGAAATCGACCGGTGAAGCAATCGGCTATGATGCGGCACTCAACCGTGCACTGTTCAAAGGTCTCCAGGCAGCAGGTACACGCATGCAGAATTACGGAACGGTCTTTGCCACGATCGCGGACGCGGATAAGGAAGAAGCATTGCCGCTGATACGCCGGTTCTACAATCTCGGATTCAACATCGAGGCGACTGCAGGTACCGCAAAGTTCCTGGAAGCAAACGGCATCAACACGAGAGAACTGGGTAAAATCAGCGAGGGCAGTACTGCAATCAGGGATGCAATCCGTCAGGGACATATCGCATATGTCATCAATACCAGTTCAGTCGGAGCTCTTTCGGCCGAAAGTGACGGATACAAGATTCGTATGTATGCAATCGAAAGCAATGTGACGATATTTACCTCGCTTGATACGGTCAAAGTGCTTCTTGATGTTCTTGAAGAGACTACAATCACGATTTCGACCATTGATGCGTGAGGTCATACATGAAACAGGGAGAATTTATTCTGCAGGAACAAACAGCCTTGACCGATTCCGTGTACCGGATGGTACTTTCCGGCGACACGTCGGCAATTACTGCCCCTGGTCAGTTCGTGAACATCAAACTGAATGGCTATTTCCTGCGCCGGCCGATTTCCGTATGCGATTATACGAAAGATTCTCTTACGATAATCTACAAGGTGATCGGGCATGGGACAGAACTGATGAGCACCATGCAGCCCGGTATGAAACTTGATCTGCTGACGGGACTTGGAAACGGCTATGATCTTGCAGCGGCCGGAAAGAACCCGCTTCTGATTGGCGGAGGTGTCGGTGTTCCGCCGCTCTACCATCTGGCAAAACGTCTTATCGGCAAGGGTTGTGCAGTTACTGTCATTCTCGGCTTCAATACTGCTTCCGAAATCTTCTATGAAGCGGAATTCAAGAAGCTTGGGTGTACGGTGATAGTAACCACTGTCGATGGCAGTTATGGAACCAAGGGATTCGTTATCGCAGGAATGGACTGTCCGTACAGCTACTACTATGCCTGCGGGCCGGAACCCATGTTGAAGGCAGTGTATACGGCTGCGGTCACGAAAGGAGAAATGAGTTTCGAGGAACGTATGGGATGCGGATTCGGTGCATGTATGGGCTGTTCCTGCAAGACGGTCACCGGCTTCAAACGGATATGTAAAGAAGGGCCGGTCATGAAAACGGAGGATATTGTATGGTAACTGATCTGTCGGTCGATCTTTGCGGCATTCATCTTGACAACCCGATCATTCCCGCAAGCGGAACGTTCGGGTACGGCTATGAATTTGCCGAATTCTATGACATCAACTGTCTGGGTTCTTTCTCGTTTAAGGGAACGACACGGGAAACCCGGTTTGGAAACGAGACTCCCCGGATTGCAGAATGCTACAATGGCATGCTCAATGCGGTGGGACTCCAGAATCCGGGAGTGGATCGTGTCATTTCGGAAGAACTTCCGCGCATGAAGACATGTTTCCATAAACCGGTAATGGCAAATGTCAGCGGTTTCTCTCTCGAGGAATATACCGAAGTCTGTCGCCGGCTTGATGCGGAACAGCAGATCGGCTGGTTCGAACTCAATATCTCCTGTCCGAATGTTTCCGGCGGCGGTATGCATTTTGGTACCGATCCGGAAAGTGCCGCTGCCGTGACCCGTGCAGTCAAAGCAGTAACCGCGAAACCGGTCATCGTCAAACTGTCTCCGAACGTAACCGATATCGCGGAAATCGCAGTTGCCTGTGAACGTGCCGGAGCAGACGGTCTGTCGCTCATCAACACGCTCATGGGTATGCGTATCAATCTTCAGCGACGCACTCCGGTACTTGCAAACAAGACCGGAGGATTTTCAGGTCCTGCAGTATTCCCGGTTGCCGTACGTATGGTGTATCAGGTTTTCGAGGCAGTCCATATTCCTATCGTCGGAATCGGCGGCGTATCGAATGCGGAAGATGTTCTTGAAATGATGCTTGCCGGTGCGACTGCAGTGGAAGTCGGAACCGCCAATCTGATCAATCCGTATGCCTGCCGTGATATCATCCGTGATCTCCCCAGAGCTATGGAGAAATACCGGATATCATCGCTGAAAGAAATAATCGGAGGATCTCACTGATATGCCGAAAGATGTTATAATTGCTTGTGATTTCGCCAGTGCGGAACAGACATTCACGTTTCTGGATAAATTTACGGGAAAGAAACCATTCGTGAAAATCGGAATGGAGCTGTTCTATGCAGAAGGTCCTGCGATCGTCCGTGAATTGACACGCCGCGGTCATAAGATATTCCTGGATCTGAAACTGCATGATATTCCGAACACGGTGAAAAAGAGCATGGCGGTATTATCGAAACTGGATGTCGATATGTGCAATGTTCATGCAGCAGGAACCCGTGCAATGATGCAGGCTGCTCTTGAAGGATTGAAACGTGCAGACGGCACCCGTCCGTTGCTCATTGCAGTCACACAGCTGACATCGACGGATCAGCAGCAGCTTGAAAACGAACTGTTGATTACAAAACCAATGGCTGATGTCGTATCATCGTATGCGAAGAACGCGGCATCTGCAGGTCTCGATGGTGTTGTCTGTTCTCCGCAGGAAGCAAAGACCGTACATGCAGTATGCGGTTCCGGATTCCTGACGGTAACACCGGGTATCAGATTCGCAGACAGTGCTGTCGGCGATCAGAAACGGATCATGACACCTGCCGCCGCACGTATCGAAGGGTCGGATTATATCGTGGTCGGCCGTCCGATCACGGAAGCAGAAGATCCGGTTGCAGCCTATGAACGCTGTTGTAACGAATTTTTAGGAGCATAAAATCATGACACAAGAATCCCAAGAAATACGCATCGCCAAAGATCTCTTATCCATCAAAGCGGTATTCTTCCGTCCGGATGAACCGTTTACCTGGGCAAGCGGTATCAAGAGTCCGGTCTATTGCGATAACCGTCTGACGTTGACTGCTCCGGAGGTACGAACCCATATCGAGGAAGGTCTTGCGGAAATTGTAAAGACCCGATATCCGGGGGCAGAAGTCCTGATGGGTACCTCCACAGCCGGCATTGCCCATGCAGCTATCGTCGGTCATCTCCTCAATATGCCGATGGGGTATGTTAGATCGGGTGCCAAGGACCATGGTCGTCAGAATCAGATTGAAGGAAAACTTGATGCAGGTGCAAAGGTTGTTGTCATCGAGGATCTGATTTCTACCGGTGGAAGTGTGCTGGAAGTTGTTGATGTTCTTCGTAATGCCGGGGCAGAAGTTTTAGGTGTTGCCAGTATCTTTACCTACGGCATGGAGAACGGAAAACAGCGGCTTGCCGATGCGCAGGTTACCAATATTTCCCTGACGAACTTTGATGTAATCGCGGATGTCGCAGTGAATGAGAAGTATATTCGTCCGGAAGACAAACAGCGCCTGATTGCATTCAGAAACAATCCTTCCGACGAATCATGGATTCATACGGGAGCATAACAAATGAAAAGTATAATTGATATTCCCGACCTTTCGGTTGATGAAATCAATGACCTTATGGGCGTGGCACAGGATATTATCGATCATCCGCAGAAATATGCAAAAAGCTGTGATGGCAAGAAATTGGCTACGCTGTTTTATGAACCATCGACCAGGACCAGACTTTCGTTTACTGCAGCTATGATGGAGCTGGGGGGTAATGTTCTCGGATTTTCTGAACTGGGCAGTTCTTCGGCGGTAAAAGGAGAAAGCATAGCTGACACGGCACGAGTCGTATCCTGTTATGCAGATATCATCGCCATGCGGTCGCCAAAAGAAGGAGCTGCATTTGTTGCTGCGCAGAATGCATCGATTCCGGTCATCAATACAGGTGATGGCGGGCATGCCCATCCGACGCAGACGCTGGGTGATTTATTTACGATTTATCGTGAGAAAGGACATTTCGACAATCTTACGGTCGGCTTCTGCGGCGATCTGAAATACGGTAGAACCGTCCATTCTCTTATCGAAGCACTGTCACGCTATCCGGGAGTCAAATTTGTCCTGATTTCTCCAGATGAACTGAAACTGCCGACCTATGTGAAATACGAGATTCTTGAAAAGCACAAAGTCTCGTATCAGGAAACCAAGTCGCTCGATGAAGCTCTGCCGGGACTAGATATTCTCTATATGACCCGTATCCAGAAAGAGCGCTTCTCTGATGTGTCTGCCTACGACCGGCTCAAGGACAGTTATATTCTCACTGCCGAGAAGATGAACATTGCAAAATCCGATATGTGTGTTATGCATCCGCTTCCCCGGGTAAATGAAATCAGTGTCAAAGTCGACAAGGATCCGCGTGCCTGTTATTTCAAGCAGGTAGAGAATGGGAAATATATGCGTATGGCACTTATTCTCAAACTCCTGGATATCAGACAGAAGAATCCGGAACCGGAAGATCTCCTCGTAGGACGCAAGGTTCTGTTTGATGCCGTCAAATGTACCAATCCCCGCTGTGTTACGGCAACGGAACAGGAACTTGGGCATGTCGTCCGTGTTGTGGATGAAGATGCAGGAATCTGCCGCTGTGTCTATTGTGAAAAGAAGTTCAAAGTAGATGCTGAGACCCTGAAAAAAGCAGTTCAAAAATAAAAAAAACTATTCTGAAGAGTAAATGTTTACTCTTCTTTCTTTTCTACATTCGTTTCTTCTTTTGTCTTTCCGAGGCGTTCCGGCAGGACCAGGTTGAGGATGATACCGACAACTGCGGAAAGTGCTACACCGGACAGAGATAATCCTGCATCCGGCAGAATTGGAATTGCGAGACCGCCGATTGCAATGATCAGCATGATACCGACAATCAGGACATTTCTCTGATTCTTGAAATCGACATGGTTTTCGACCAGATTACGTAAACCGATTGATGCAATCATTCCGAACAGTACGATACACATACCGCCAAGAACTCCTGCTGGAATCGAGGCAATGAATCCGGAGATGTAACCGATGAATGCAATAATGATTGCGAACACCGCTGCAATTTCCAGGGTTCTTGGATTGTAGTTTCTGGTTGCTGCAAGAACACCGGTATTTTCAGAATACGTGGTGTTTGCCGGTCCGCCTAAACATCCAGCGAAAATTGTTGCTAATCCATCACCCAACAGAGTCCGGTGAAGTCCCGGGTTCTTGAAGAAATCTTTGCCGACGACTGCGCCGTTTGCAGTGATATCTCCCAGGTGTTCAACAAAGGTGACAATAGCAATCGGTGCAATCATGAGAATTGCAGAGAAACTGAATTTCGGTAAGAAGAATTCTGGGACGGCAAACAGGGATGATCCGGTAATTGTGGAATAGTCAAGACCGACATCGATACCTACTCCGGTAAGAATCATTGCAAGAATGTATCCGACAATCAGACCGAAGAGAATCGGGAGCATTCTGATGAAGCCTTTACAGAGCAGACTGACAACAATGACCGTGACAATGACTGCAACACCAAGCAGATACGACCATCCGGTGGAGAAGTAGCTGATTGCGGTTGCTGCAAGCATCAGTCCGATGATCATGATGACCGGACCGGTAACTACTGGCGGGAACAGTTTTCTGATTCTCTCGGCACCTACTATCTTTGCGATAATAGCGAAAATCAGATACACACAACCTGCTGCTACAATACCACCAGTTGCATATTCTAAACCTTCTGTTGCACCAACAACACAAATGGCTGCAATGAAGGCAAAACTTGAACCAAGGAAAACAGGAACTTTTCCTTTAGTTACCAGGTGGAAAATAAGTGTTCCGACACCAGCACAGAATAATGCGACGGAAACCGGAAGACCGGTGAGCATCGGTACAAGAATCGTTGAACCGAACATCGCAAATACATGCTGAATGCCTAAGATAGTGAGTTTTCCCCCTTCTTTCATTTTGCTGGGTTTGGCATTTTCCATGTAAAAAACCATATTTTATTAGATGTAAAACTATTTATAGGGACACACATCCAAGAAAACAGCATAAAAATCCAGTAAATGTATAAATCTATTTTTAAATAATACGCGGAATATGGTGAAAATTTGAAAAATATTGGTTTGTGGGGATATATCCCGTGGTTATTTGGTTCCGAAGATACGATCTCCTGCATCACCAAGTCCCGGGACAATGTAGCAGTTTTCATTCAAGGATTCGTCAATGGAAGCTACATAGATATCGACATCCTGATGGGCTTTCTGTACAACAGAGATACCACGCGGTGCAGCTACAAGGCACATGAGACGAATATTCTTGCATCCGTGTTCCTTGAGGAATCCGATTGCCGCGGCTGCACTTCCTCCGGTTGCCAGCATCGGATCTACCAGAATGACTTCACAGGTTGCAGCTTCCTTCGGCAGTTTGCAATAATATTCGACAGGTTCATGGGTCGTCTCATCACGGTATAATCCGATATGTCCTACTTTGGCAAACGGCATCAAACTAAGAAGACCGTCTGTCATTCCAAGACCCGCTCTGAGAATAGGGACAATGACAATATTCTCTTCTTTCAGAACATGAGTCTGTGTCTTGCAGATAGGTGTTTCGATTTCGACGGTTTTTGTTTCAAGGTTCTGGGTAACCTCATATCCCATAAGCATCGAAAGCTCATTTAAGAGTTCGCGGAAATCCTTTGCGCCGGTATTCTTATCCCGCATCATGCTCAGCTTATGCTGAATGAGTGGATGATAGGTAACATGTACAGTACTCATATTTGTCTCCTGTGTATTGTTTGGAGAGAAGATACTAATAGCTTGTTATTGTTTCTTTCCTGGTGAGGACAGTATGTCTTAAATATATTATTCACTAAACAGCTACAGAACAACCAAAATACCGCTCACCGTTTTTGCAGTGTGATTGTACCATGTGCCCTAAAGGAACAAAGATGGAATCAAACGTAGATTATACGAATCCTGTTAACTGGATGGTCCGTTCAGAAGATCCAGTACATGATGTCGATCTTATTTTCATAGTGGGATCTACGATATGGGATTCCACCATGGACAATGGCGTTGCTGATATTTCCGAACGGATGAAAAAATCGGCCGTGCGTCTCTATTATGATATTGTCGCAGGACTCGCGGACATGGTCAATATCTACGCGCCCTATTATCGTCAGCTCTCCCTCAGGTATGCTGCGAATCTCAATGCCAATGTTGCAGAATCCAAGCGGAGTGAAGTTTATCTCAGGGATGTTCAGTCGAAAGAACCAAAGACGGATATCTTTTCTGCACTGGACTATTATTTTACCACGCATAATAACGGCCGGCCTTTTATTCTCGCCGGGCATTCCCAGGGCAGTGTCATCATTTTCAGTATTCTCGAAGAATATATGAAAATTCATCCGGACTATTATCGTCGTATGATTGCTGCATATGCAGTAGGATACGGAGTATCCAGACGGTGGCTTTCTGCCAATCCGCATATCAGATTTTCGCAGAGCAGGGATGATACCGGAGTCCTTCTATCCTGGAATACCGAGGGTCCGAATCCCGAGGGAACCAATATTCTCCTGATGCCTGATACTTTGGTAACCAATCCGATAACCTGGAGAACCGATGAAATCCCAGCACCCGCATCTGAAAATCTCGGCTCACTGATTCAGCTTGAAGACGGGACATTTAAAAGAAACAGTGACGGGTCTCTTGCAATCGAATCTGGTCTGCATGATGCTGTCGTCAACCGGAAACGTGGGTCGGTCATGTGTACTACCAGTTTTGCATATCTGAGAAGTGTGTTCTTCGGGACACAAAGCCTGCACACCAGTGACTATATCCTCTATTACGGAAATTTCCGTGAAAATATACGACAAAGAATCATTGCCTATCTTGGACAGGACGAGTCCTTGTAATAGGTGTGGGTAAATTGAGGTCTATTTCTGCATGAAAAATCGGGAATGTCATAGTATAATTTAAATATTAAACATGACTTATTGATTATTATCACATATGTGCAGAACAGAAATGCTATGTATATGATGTGAGGTGTTAAGTATGGTTACATTTAGCCCAGCACAGGTATGTAATAAAATTGCAGTTGCTGGAAAAGGTAAATGCGGACTTGGATGGTTTAACATGCTTGTTCGTGCCTTCCTCGCAGGTGCATATATCGCAATAGGTGCTGCTCTTGCAACCGTTGGATCAACCGGTGTCGCCGCAGTATTAGGCGCAGGTCTTGGTCAGGTTGTTCTCGGAGCTCTTTTCCCTATTGGATTAATTCTCGTAGTATTGACTGGTGCAGAACTCTTCACGGGTGACGCAATGTTTGCCCCGATGGCAATCGCACAGGGTTACATCAAGATTGGTGGACTCATCAAACTTTGGATTCTTGTCTACATCGGTAACCTTATCGGTTCTCTGTTCATGGCATTCCTCGTTTCCTACGGTCCGTATGTATCATGGTCCGCAGCAGGCGTTGCAACGATTACCGCATTCGGTACCCGTGCAATTGCAATCACCACCGCAAAATTATCCTACAGCGGAGCAATGGGTTACTTATCCTGCTTCATCAAGGGTATCCTTTGTAACTGGCATGTTTGCCTTGCTGTGTT
>DALTWN010000007.1 GCA_029987045.1 Methanocorpusculum sp. | reverse complement strand
GTGTTCCTTGATGACGGAAAAATTGTCAAGATCGGAACCCCTGATGAAATCATCAAGGAGTTCATGAAGAACTGTACGGATGATAGCGTCTATACCGCGCTGGAGGTCGGCGGACCGATTGTCCGTGCAAAGGATGTTCACAAGAAGTTCATTGCCGTTGATCGCGGTGTCATCAATGCAGTCAATGGCGTGACGTTCGAAATCAACGAACGTGAAATTTTTGGTGTCATCGGCGTGTCCGGCGGAGGAAAGACGACTCTCGCCCGCATGATTGCCGGTGTCTATGAACCCACCTCCGGTTCCCTTGACGTCAGAGTCGGTGACGACTGGGTCGATATGAAGAAACCGGGATTCGATTATCGCGGTCGTGCAAAACAATATATCGGACTTCTCCATCAGGAATACGATTTATATCCGCACCGGACTGTCATCGACAATCTGACGGATGCCATCGGTCTTGAGTTCCCGAAGGAACTTGCGGTCAGGAAGGCTATGATCACCCTGAAGATGGCCGGATTCACCGAGAAGAAAGCACGTGACGTCCTCAACAGATATCCGCCAAGCCTTTCGGAAGGAGAAAAACACCGTGTGGCTCTGGCTCAGGTGCTTATCCGTGAACCGCGTATCATTCTGCTTGATGAGCCGACCGGTACCATGGATCCGATCACCAAGATCGATGTCAAGCATTCGATTCTGCACGCCCGTGAAGAAATGGATGAGACGTTCGTTATCGTATCCCATGATATGGAATTTATTCGCGATGTCTGCGACCGGTGTATGTTCATGCGTGACGGTCAGATTGTAGCTATTGGCGAGACACAGGAAATTCTGAAGAGTCTGACTGATGCTGAACTGATCACTATGCACGAAGCGGTTACTCGCGAACGTGAACGTGTTGAATCCGGTGAAGCAAAGAAAGCGACTCTTTCCGGCGGTGCACCGCAGGGTGAAGAGGACGAAAACGCGATTCACAAAACAACAGATGAAATGTTCGAGATGTAAATGGCTGACTGTACAATCATTCTGAATGGTGAGACGGTCACTGTTCCGAGCGGGACAACATTATCTACCCTACTTCCCAACCATCCGAAAGGATGTGCCGTTGTCCTTCTCAAACCAGCGACCGCATCTCAGGAAAAAACATCCCGTATCCGTCTGAAGACGACGGCAGGTGATGTTGTTATTGAGGTTTTCAAAGGAGTGTCGTTTCCGCAGATTTCTCCGGAAAACCTGAGAATTCATTTTGAAGACAAGAATGCTGCGGCATTCGGTCCGTTCCCCTCTCAATTCGTTCCGGCGATGGAAGAATACCGGTTCCCGCGTGGATGTGTGTTCCTGGGTTCCGGCGGATACGATCCGGGCAGATCGTATCTGATGTTTTCCAAGAATGAGCACAAAGGAGATCATGGAACGGCAGCGGATGGCGGTGTGATCGGCAAGGTCATCTTCGGTCTTGGCATCATGAACCGCTGGAAACACGGCGACCGTGTGCTCAGCATAGAACAGGTGTTTTCCAGTGTTGATGCGGATAACGCAGAAACAGTTACCAATCTTTCCCGCAAGGTGGAAGACGGCATGCAGATCTTCTCTTCTCTTACCATCACCGCGGAAGGATTTTCGGATGATGCTTCTGCCATCTCCACGGAAACTGCCGAATCGGTGGACCATCTCCTTTTCGTGCTGAAGAACGGAAGATACGTCGTCGACCGGTCGTCATCGACGTATATCCGCGATCATGCGGAAGGAAAACTGGAAGTCCCGCAGGAATTGCAGAAACCACGGCGTGAAGGGGTTGTTACCGCCCGCACGAAAGGAAAGAGTTCCGGTGCGATTTATATCTACACTGCAGATGTCCAGAGTCATCCGGCTCATTCGAAAGTGGGAACTGTCACGTCGGGAATCGAACTTGCACGATTTGCAGCGCCGGGCAATAATCTTCAGATTACCTTGAATCCGCCGCTCATTGATCTGCGGGGTATGCTTCTCAAGGATGCTGTTGCCGAAGCAAAAAGCCGGGGTCTCAAGGTCATGGCGGATAACCGTGATGTCGAGTCCCGTGTCGTCATCGATCAGAAACCGGCGACGACGCTTGAAGTCCTGAAGGAAGGTAAAGTTTCGCTGTATACGAAAGGACTTGATGAAGTCATTGATATCACGCTCGACTACGAGAATGCTCCCCTTTCGGTTGATCTCTTCCGCAGAGTAACCGGTCTGAAACGGTATCCGGTCGGTACGCTTCCGTTCATCTATAACGTGGACGAAGAAATGTATCTGTTCAAACCGGTCTTCCCGAAAGGAGTCAATATTATTCCGGAAAACTGTCCGACGAAAGCAGCGGCGATTGATGCGATTGCATTATCCAATGATTCCCGGCCGGCTCAGGGTATCGTGGGTGTCCGTCTTGCAAAGAATGCAGAGTTCGGACCGACGGGTGAACCGTTTTCCGGAACCAATATCATCGGCAGAGTAATCGACAAGGACAAACTTGCGAAGATGAAGGAAGGTTCCGATATTTACATCCGTGAGGTGATGAAATGAAGGAATATGTGCCGGAGTTCGTCGGAACAGTTACCAAATACGTATTTGTAGATTCTCCTGACACGACACCGCAGGATATTGCTGCTGCCGCATATGAGATTGCTCAGGGAGTGATGGTGAAGGAAACCTGTTTCGGCTGTCAGATTACCGGAACACCGGAAGATGTTATGCGTATCGTCGATCATCTGCGTACCATCGATCCCTATAGAATATTTGTCAAGGACAGAGGATTCCCGCCGGGAGATTCCCGTCGGTGTCGTGCGAATCTCGGCGGTGCACGTCCGGGATATCTCGGTCATGAATTCGAGATGAAACTCGCACCGTACGTATCCTACGGACTGGCTGAGGTCGATAAGATGACACCTGCTGAGCTGAAGAAGGCAGCACGTGTGCCTCTGCCGAACGAAGAGGATCTTGAGATAGATATATTGGAAGAAATTTTTCAGGAGAAATAACCCATGGCAAAAGTATTCATTTATCCGGCAACCAGTCTGATGCTCTCCGACCTGGTTGCACGATTCGGCCACACCCCGCTTGGATCGTCTGTATCAATTCGTGAACATGTTCAGACTCCGGGTTTTGACTCTCCACCGCTCCAGATGACGTCCGAAGATCCGCAGAAAGGTCTGAAATGGGCAGCAGTAGAAGTACCATCAGGTATCAGAGGACGTATGTCCCTCTATGGTCCGCTGGTGGAAGAAGCAGAAGCTACGATCATCATCTCCGAACCGGATCTCGCATTCGGATGCATGGGCTGCGCACGTACCAATGAACTGCTTGCATTCATGCTGCGTGAAAAGGATATTCCGCGTCTTGAACTCAGATACCCGAAGAGCAGGGAAGAAGGAGTTACTTTTGTTGCTCAGATCAAGGAATTCCTGGCAGGTCTCGACGGGGCACAGACTCCGGCGAAAGCGGCACCGGCAAAGAAAGCCGCCGCAAAGAAACCGGCTGCGAAGAAAGGAGGCAAGAAATGAGCGACAGACCAGTACGTATTGCACAGATTACCTGCGGAGCAGAGTACAGCGGTATCCAGAATGAAATCACCAGTGCGGCAGAAACCGTCGGTGCACAGATGTTCTATCCGGATGTTGCTCTTGCGGATGTCAAGACGGCATACAAGGAATTCGGTCTTCCGGTCAAGAGTCCTGATCTGAAACTGGCTATTGCCCGTGCAAAAGCGATTGTTGAAGGCAAGATCGATGCGGACGGTATTTTCATTGCAAGCTGTTTCAGATGTGCGGAAGCGGCAATTGTCCGTAATGAACTTCGTCGGTATATTGTTGAAAACTCGCATATTCCGGTCGTGTCCTACTCGTTCAACGAACGGACCAGTTCATCCACTCTGCTTACGCGTCTTGAAGCACTTTCAACGATTGCCAAACGCCGTGAACTGATGGCACGTGAAGTCCAGGTCGGTATTACAATGGGTGTCGATTCGGGATCGTCGACAACCAAATGTATCATCATGAAGGATAACGAGATTGTCGGAACCGGATGGAGACCGACCACCGAAGTTCTCAAGAGTGCCGATGAAGTCATTGAACTCGCTCTGAAGGAATCCGGACTGAAGATGTCTGATATCGAGGCAATCGGTACGACCGGATACGGAAGATTCCTGATCGGAAAACACCTGAATGCTGATTTGATCCAGGAAGAACTGACGGTCAACTCGAAAGGTGCGGTCTATCTTGCCAACGCCCAGCGCGGATTTGCAACCGTTATCGATATCGGCGGTATGGATAACAAGGCTATCAGTGTCAATGACGGTATTCCCGGTTCATTCACCATGGGCGGTATCTGTGCAGGTGCATCCGGCAGATTCCTTGAAATGACATCGAAACGTCTCGGTTGCGATATCACGGAACTCGGGGCTCTCTCCATGAAGAGTGAAGGCGGCGAACAGGTTCCGATGAACAGTTACTGTATCGTGTTCGGTACCCAGTCGCTGGTCAATGCACTTGCCGCAGGATACAAGCGTGAAGATGTTGCGGCAGCCGCATGTCACTCGGTTGCCCAGCAGGTCTACGAACAGCAGCTGCAGGAAGTCGATATCAAGGAACCGGTCATCATGGTCGGCGGGTCATCGCTGATTCAGGGTCTTGTTCGTGCAATGGGACGTATGCTGAAGACCGAGGTCGTTGTTCCGCACCATTCGCAGTTCATCGGTGCGGTCGGCGCAGCACTGATTTCATCAGGTTTCGTCGAAAAGAAACGTGCTGAAAAAAAGGGGCGTAAATGAGCGGACTGGATTTTCTCAAAGTTGAATCCACAGAAGCCGGCGGTGACAAATATGAACTGATAGCGACAGCTGTTCTGCAGGATCACAACCTTCTCTCGATCGTGGAAGGACTGTACCTGTACATTGATCCGCAGAAACCGCTGTTCGTAGCGACCGGTATCATCAGACCCCCGCGGTCTGCGATTACGGTATCTGATGTCGGAAACGTCTTGATCGATCAGGAGAAACATGCGACGATTGCGGTCGGTTCGGAAACCTATCTTGCTCCGATGCTCAAGATGCTGTGGGAACGGCTCGGTCATGACAATGTGGATCAGCCTGACCGGTTTACGGTCATTATCGATGGCGTACAGATTCCGAAGGATCTCAAGGACTGGGTCGTCATCGATCCGGCAGAATCCCTCTTCAAGGATCTGATTTACGCGATTCAGGTCATTGCGCCGGAAGGATTCAAGGTCCGCCGTGAGAATTACGGAAAGAACCGGTTCTCGTACGCGGCATCGGAAAATTCGGTATCTGCAAAGGAAGCCGATGAACTGATTGCACGCTGTTTCAAGGAAATGGAGGAGGCACTTGTATGACGCTGGTCCCGGTAACCTACAAAGGCGGTCTCTATCAGCTCGATGAAATCATCGACTATATCGAAGACCTTGGCGGATTCATCGTCCAGCGTCATAACATCGCATCGGAAGTCGTTCTACAGATTCTGATGCCGTCGGAAGATGTCGAAGGTCTCCGTACGTTCTCACGCCCGTATGCAGGAGAAGTTTCCGAGACTCCGCTTGTCGGAACGGAGATTGCCGTTGTGATTCCCAGTCTTGAAATCCACCATCTGCCGCATTCGGCATGTGATGTTGCCGAGTATCTCCGTTCGCACGGTTCCAAATCGAACATGCTTGGTATGGCTCGCGGATTCGGCCGGAGAATTGCTCAGCTGAATGAAGAAGAACGTGATCTGATTAACGAGCACGATGCTGCGATCTTTGTTCTTGGCAACTTTGCATCCTGTATCGGAACAAAGTTCCCGAAACTGCGGCAGGGTATTACCGTCCCGATCATTCTTACCGGGGGTCCGTCCCGTGAGGTTCTGGAAGCAGTCACGGATCCGCCGGTGGAAGGATATGTAGGAAACCTCGGCAGGTTCATGCACCGTACGCAGACGGAAGAAGATATTTCCCGTCTGGATGCCGTCATCGAGGAAGTCGAGAAAGTCATCGATGAACGGAGAAAAGAACTTGCACAGGATCCGCTCTCGGTCAATCCTGCACGTCTGCAGGCTCTTCTCCAGCAGAAGATTCCGGAAATCGAGGATATCCTGGCACCTGCCCCCGTCGCCGTTCAGCTGAACGGTCTTCGTCTGAAACTGCCGTACGGAGAATACGCAGACCGTATCCGCGGTCTGGAAATCGAGGACGGTGTGAAGGTAGGCGACGTCTGTGATGTGAAGAAATCCCGTATGCGTGACTATATCCTGATTCGTATCCGTCCGCTTTCGGAAACGAATATTGTGGTGTAGGGCACTATGGTCGAATTCGATAAAAAGTTTCAGGAATCGATCAGCGAGATAGAACAGAAAGGCGCACCTGCGACTGCGGCGGAATGGCTCGATCGCGTTGAAGCAGAGTATGGTTCGGCTCCGCTCATCTATAAGAAGCTGGAGGCATGTCCGGAAGCCCTGCTTTCCCATATGATGTACAAGCAGGCGGTGAACGATCTGGGTGCACTGTCGCCGAAGACCGTTGAACTGATCAGTCTTGCCGTGGGGGCTGCTCTTCGCTGCGACCACTGTACCTCGTATCATATGCACGTTGCACAGAAAATGGGGATTTCCAAGGAAGAAATCCTCGAAACTGTTCTGATTGCCGGTCTGCTGTCCAATTCATCGGTTCTTGCCCATGCCTATCGTGTAGTCACTCCCGACAAGAAAGAAGAAGGTTGCGGCGCTGCCTGCGACATAAAATAATTTTTAACTCATTTTTGAGTATTAACTCTCAATCGTGCTATTTTAAATAGAGTAGTAACTCAGTATTATGTATGACGTCCGTTCATCTGACTTCGAAACAGGTTATCGTTGCGCTTACGGTAGCGATAGCCTGTTTCCTTCCGCCGTTCATCGGGTCGGCGACCGGGCTTATCGCATCGAATATCATCGAATTCTACGGGTATGCCGCAGCACTCGGGTCCGGACTGTTCCCCTGGGTGTTTACGGTTTATACTCTTACCTCGACGGTGTTCCTGATTCCTGCAGCCCGTCTTGCTGATAAGTACAATAAGAAAATATTCTTCACCATCGGTCTTCTTTTCCTGGGTCTTGGTTCTCTGGGCATTGCGTTTTCACCTACCATCGAGGTCATGCTCTTCATGCGCGGGGTGCAGGGATTCGGGAATGCCCTCATGTTCGGAACGGCAATCGCGCTCCTTGCAGCGACGGTCGAACCGAAGATCCGCGGTACTGCAATCGGTATTGCGATGACCGGTGTGTTCGTCGGTCAGCTTGCGGCACCGCTTGTCGCAGGTGCACTGACGAATGCGATCGGCTGGACTGCAGTCTACTGGATTCTCTTCCCGGTTGCCCTTGTCGCATTCATTCTTGCCATTATTTTCATGCCGAAGGATGCTCCGACGGATACCGGAAAATATGACTGGGTCGGTGCGCTGATCTTCATTTTCGGTATGATATTTGCGGTCTATGGATTCTCGAAACTGCCGGACATGATGGCAATCATATCCATGCTTGTCGGTATTATTCTCATCATTGCCTTCTTCCTCTATGAGAAGCGCAATGAGAATCCGCTGATTCCGGTCAATATCGTTCTGCATAACCGGAAGTTCACGTTCAATTCCACCGCGAATCTGCTCTATTATGTTGCCATTTATTCGATGGATTCCCTGATTTCAACGTATATGGCGGAACTCTGGGGAATTACCGATCCGTTCCTGCGTGCGCTCATCATCACCACGGAAGGTCTGATTCTCGCATTCTTCACCATCTTTGCCGGAAAATTCTACGATCATATGCTGCCGAAATTCATTCTGCTTCTCGGCGGTGCTCTGGCGGCGATCGGTATCATCGGCGCAGTCATCATGGGTTCGGCACAGGTGGATGCGTTGTGGCTTACGGGCGCCATCATCTTCGCCTCGATTGCGGCATTCGGTATCGGTTCGATCGTTCTTGGTGCAATTGACCGGATAGTGCGCAACGCACCTCCGCGGTATGCGACATGCCTGGGTCTTTCCATAATCATTGTCGGTATGGCTGTCTTCCTGACCTCGGGTCCGGAGATGAATCTCTGGCTGCTGATCATTGTTGAAGCGCTCTTCGGTATCGGTATTGCGATCTTCGTTACGCCGAACTCGACAGCCATCATGAACTCGGTATCGGAAAAGGATTACGCGCTTGCATCGGGAACGCTGTCCACCGTCCGCATGCTGGGTATGGCGCTTTCCTTCGGCATTGTTGCGATTCTTGAAACCCTGTTCATCACGGGCGTTGCAGAGTTCTATTCATCGGAGTTCCTGACCATGCTCCATGGAACCATCATCGCATCGATCGGAGTGCTTGTAGTCGCGTTTATCTTATCCTGGCTTGGCGGATCGGGAAAGAAAACGCCATAAAACTCCCCATATTCTTTTTTGGAACAGTTTTTGTCGTGATGGAAAAAATCGATACGGAATCGTATTTTTTTGATTTGAAGAAAAAACAAGAAAAAGAGTGGGCAAGATGAGATTCGAACTCATGACCTCCCGGTTATCAGCCGGGCGCACCACCTAGCTATGCTACTCGCCCAAGTACCTTATTACATATGTCTTAGCAGTATAAATAGGCATCGACGCAGTGCCTCTGGGATATATACACAGGCTTAATCCTCTGCAGTTACAAATATATGAAGAATTATGGCAGATACGCTTACTAGAAAATATCTTCTTGGAAATGATGCGGTAGCTCATGGATGTCGGGAAGCAGGTCTCGATTTCGCCTCCGGATATCCTGGCACGCCGTCTTCCGAGGTAATCGACACTCTCCGTGCGGTCC
The DNA here is from genome assembly GCA_029987045.1 of Methanocorpusculum sp. Taxonomy (GTDB): domain Archaea; phylum Halobacteriota; class Methanomicrobia; order Methanomicrobiales; family Methanocorpusculaceae; genus Methanocorpusculum. The sequence continues at coordinate 5,898 of DALTWN010000007.1, read as the reverse complement.
CCGATCGGTCCTATTATGTCGAGTGGTCGGTCAATGAAAAAGTCGCATTCGAACAGGCACTTGCAGCAAGCTGGTGCGGACTTCGTTCGCTTGTGACCATGAAACATGTCGGTCTGAATGTCGCAGCAGATCCACTGATGACGTCTTCATATACCGGAACCAAAGGAGGGTTCATCATTCTCTCGGCCGACGATCCGTTCGCACACAGTTCGCAGAATGAACAGGATTCCCGTATGTATGCGAAGTTCGCACAGATTCCGTGTCTGGACCCCTCATCGGTCCAGGAAGCCCATGATTATGTCAAAGCGGCCTGGGACCTGTCGGAAAAGTTCAGACTGCCGGTTCTTTTCCGTCCGACGACCCGTATCTGCCATTCCAAGGGAGATGTTGAACTGGGAGAAGTCGTTCCTTCGAAACGGGTCGGGTCATTCGAGAAAGATCCGAAACAGTTCGTGGTTGTTCCGGCACACACACGTCCGCTGCACGTTGAACTGACGAAGAAACAGGCAGGCGTTGCAAAATATCTGGTGGATGCCGGGTTCAATACTGCTGAAATCAAAGGAAAGAAAGCCGTCATCGCGAGTGGAATTTCCGCATCATACTGTGCGGAGATTGTTCCTGACGACGTATCCTTCGTCAAGATAACTGCATACCCGATTGACCGTGACTGGCTTAAGGACGTTGTTGCAAAACACACGGAAATCCTGGTCGTCGAGGAACTCATGCCGGTCGTCGAAGAGATGGTTCTCCAGGTCGCCGGAGACAAGCAGAAGGTCCATGGAAAACTCGATGGCACAGTGCCGCACGAAGGCGAGTTCTCCACTGCATCTGTTGCATCGTTCATGGAAAAAGCAGGATTCATGAAATCACCGTATCCGAAGGCACAGAAACCGGCAGAAGTTCCGGTACGTCCGCCGATTCTTTGTCCCGGATGTCTGCACCGTTCCGTATTCTATGCGATGCGCAAGGTATTCAAGGATGGAATCTTCCCGTCGGATATCGGATGTTACACCCTCGGTCTCCAGCTTGGCGCGGTCGACACCACCATCTGTATGGGTGCATCGGTCACGGTCGGATCCGGTCTTGCCCATGCTCTTCCGGATGCCGAGATCGTCTCCACTATCGGCGATTCTACGTTCCTCCACACGGGTATCAACGGGCTGGTCAATGCGGTCTATAATGGCGCGAACCAGACCATCATCATTCTCGACAACAGAATCACGGCAATGACCGGTCATCAGCCGAACCCGAACACGGGACTTACGGCGACCGGTGCAGTCTCGCCGAAGATCTCTCTTGAAGAGATTGTCAAGGCATGCGGTGTTTCCTTCGTCGAGTCGGTCGACCCGTACGATCTGGTCCATCTTCTTGCTGTTCTCAAGGATGCGAAGGAAAAGAAAGGGGTCAAGGTCATCATCGCAAAGCAGCCGTGTGTCATCATGAACAAGCGGCTCGGTATCAAACGCAACCGGTACGTTGTCGATGCAGACCGCTGTCTGAAATGCGGTGCATGTATCCGCTACGGCTGTCCGGCACTGGAAATCGATGCATCCGGTGCATCGAAGACCACTGCATTATGTACCGGATGCGGTGTCTGTGCGGATATCTGTCCTGCAGGTGCGATCCACAAGGGAGGTGTCAAAGAATGAAGAAGAGTTACGATTGTCTGATTGTCGGTATCGGCGGCCAGGGAACCATTCTCGCCTCGAATGTCCTGGGAGATGCCTGTGTCATCGAAGGCCGTCACGTCCGCGGTGCAGAGACCCACGGCATGTCACAGCGCGGCGGGTCTGTCGAGACCCATATCAGAATCGACGGAAAATACGGGTCATTGATTGCTCCGGGAACGGCAGATATCCTGATCGCCTTCGATGTGCTCGAAGCTCTGCGCTACCGCCATTTCATCAAGCCGTCGGGAACCATCATCGTCAACCGTGAAATGGTTGTGCCGACCTCGGTGTTCTCGAACAAGCTGCCGGTTCCGAAGATTGAAGATGTCGAAGCAGAGCTGAAGAAAGGTGATGCGCGTGTTATTCTGCTCGATGCAACAAAACTTGCCGCAGAAGCAGGCAGTCCGCTTGCGGCGAACATTGTTCTTCTTGGTGCGGCATCGCATATGCTTCCGCTTGCCGTCAAGTCGATGGAAGAGGCAGTACGGAGAAATGTACCGCCGAAAACGGTCGATATCAATATCAAGGCATTTGCTCTCGGAAAAGAAGCAGGTGCTTAACCAATCTATTTTTAAAAAATATTAGGAGTATTTCTCGCGGAGAATTCTCCGCAGGAGTTTCCATCCGTTTACCCGGGGGAGTTCTGCAACGGTGATGACGTTGCGGGGGACCTTGTATCCTGCAAGATTGCTGCGGGCGAATGCAAGCAGGTCATCGGTATTGGATTCCGAATATCCGTCTTTCCAGACGACCGCTACGACCGGGATTTCACCACGGTGTTCGTGTGGGACGCCGAAGACCGCGAGTTCCTTGATTCCTTCGTATTTTATCAGTGCTTCTTCGACTTCGGTTGGATAGATCTTCCATCCGGACATGACGATCATGTCTTTTTTCCGGTCGGTGATGCAGAGTCTTCCGTCCTTGTCGAGATATCCGACATCGCCGGTCAGGAACCAGCCGTCCGGAAGGAACGCGGCTTTTGTTTCTTCCGGCATGTTCCAGTATCCTACAGCGACTGCCGGTCCGCGGAGGGCGATTTCGCCCGGTGTTCCCCGCGGCATTTCCTTTCCGGCATCTGCTTCGTCGACGATCTTGACTTCGGAGAAACAGACCGGATGACCGACGCTCTGGAACCGGTCGGCCGAGACATAATCTTCCGGCCGGATGGCAGTGCCGGTTCCGATAACGACGGTTTCGGAAAGACCGTAGGCGTTCACAATCGGAATGTTGTAGCGGAAATGGAATTTCTTCCAGATTTCATGATGAAGCGGTCCGCCGCCTGAAATCATTTCGCGGACGGTTTTCAGTGACTCTTCGGTTCCTGCCGGCGCTTCCGTCAGAGAATGGATGACCGGCGGCATACCGGCAAGGACCGTCACCTTGTGTTCCTTGCAGAGGGCAAGATAGGTTTCCGGATCGTAGCGTTCCATCATGATGTAGAGCGCTCCTGCCCGCAACGCTGCGATTCCCCACGAAAGACCTACATGCCCCATCGGATAGATGCCCAGATAGACATCGTCCTGGCGGAGATTGAGCACATCGCATTCGTTATGGATTGCGGTGAACCAGTTGCCGTGGGTAAGCATCGCTCCTTTCGGTTTGCCGGTCGTTCCTGAGGTGTACTGCAGCTGACAGACATCCGACAGCTCGGTTGCTACCGGCGGGATGACGGGAGCATCGCGGAACGCTTCGATATTTTCCGGGACATAGGTGGGAATCCTGAGGGATTTCGTCGTCGCGGTTCCGTCGCTGTCGGTGATGATGATTTTTGCGCCGGAGTTTTCTGCGAGATAGGCGAGTTCACTTGCGGTGTATACACGGTTGGTCGGAACAGCTACCGCTCCCAGTCTCCAGACGGCGAAATAGGAGAAGAGGTATTCGGGGGTGCTGTCCATATAGAGCATGACCCGGTCGCCTTTGCTGACACCGTTCTTTTTGAGACTGCGTGCGATTTCGGAAGATATTCCGAGAATATCACGCGAGTTGTATCGGGTATTTCGTTTCGGACAGCAGAATACGGTCTTGTTCAGACGAACCGCATTCGCGTCCAGAAACGTGGTAATATTCAGCATATGTCGTTCTCTCTTATGATTCTGTTTTCCCTCTTATTTCAATACATTCGGTAACCGTGCGAAACTTGCTGCAAGGTCTGCGTCGGTTGGAATCGTATCTGTCAGCGTGTGTGCATTGTACTGCGCGTATGCTGCCATATCGAAGTATCCGGTACCGGTCAGACCGAACAGGATCGTCTTCTCTTCGCCGGTCTGTCTGCATCTGCGTGCTTCGTCGATGGCGGCACAGATGGCATGGCTTGATTCCGGAGCCGGCAGGATTCCCTCGACCCGTGCGAAGAGAACCGCCGCATCGAATACGCGTGTCTGTTCGATGGATATCGCTTCCATCATCTTTTCATGATAGATCTGGGAAAGTATCGGATTCATGCCGTGGTATCTGAGACCGCCGGCATGGTTCGCTGACGGGATGAAGTCCGCGCCGAGCGTGTACATCTTTGCAAGCGGACAGATGCGTCCGGTATCACAGTAATCGTATGCATACCGTCCGCGGGTAAATGATGGACATGATGCCGGTTCGACGGCACGCAGCACATACGATTCTTCTCCGCGGAGCATCTCGCCAAGGAACGGGGCAATCAGTCCGCCGAGATTCGATCCTCCGCCGGCACATCCGATGATGATATCCGGTTTGATTCCCAGCTCATCGAAAACGATCTTGCATTCCTGTCCGATGATGGACTGGTGCAGCATGACCTGGTTGAGCACACTGCCGAGAACATAGCGGTATCCCGGCGTGGTGACTGCAGTCTCGACCGCTTCCGATATTGCACAACCGAGCGATCCGGATGTTCCCGGATGTTCCTGCAGGATTTTCCGTCCCGCTTCGGTCGTGTTCGACGGAGAAGGAATGACGGTTGTCCCGTAGGTGTTCATGACTTCTTTTCGTGCAGGTTTCTGTTCGGAACTTCCCTTCACCATGAAGACTTTGCATTGAAGACCGAGATAGGCACACGCCATGGACAAAGCCGTACCCCACTGTCCGGCACCGGTTTCGGTGGTGACACCTTTGAGTCCCTGCTTTTTTGCATAGTATGCCTGAGCGATTGCAGAGTTCAGTTTGTGGGATCCGGAAGTGTTGTTTCCCTCGAATTTGTAGTAGATCTTTGCCGGTGTATCCAGGTATTTTTCAAGACAGTATGCACGGACCAGCGGGGATGGCCGGTACATGGTGTAGAAACTCCGGATTTCATCGGGAATCTTGATGTAACGGTTCTCGGTATCGAGCTCCTGTGACGCGAGTTCATCGCAGAAAACCTTGGCGAGGTCTTCATGCGTGACCGGTTCAAAGGTATCGGGACGGAGCAGCGGTGCCGGCTTCTCGGTCATGTCCGCCCGGATGTTATACCAGTATTTCGGCATATCGCGTTCGGAGACATAACTCTTGTACGGGATTTCAGTATTGTTGTTCATTAATGTACATATTTGTACATTTGTGTATAAATAGGTTATTACAATCCATCTGATTCACACGTAATTCAGAGAATGATGGATTCGACCGCCGGCAGGCCACGCAGATCGGATATGACGGTGGCGGGGACCGTTCCGTCGATGATGAGGACGAGTTTCGGGTGTTCGGTCGTATAGGGGTCGGTTACGAAGATCTGGCGGAGGGTGAGCCCGTATGCCGAGATTACACCGACTGCAGAGGCAACGATATTCTTGTCTTCCGCGTTCTTCGGGAAAATAGTTATGACGGAAAGACCCAGTGATTTTGCCACATTGGTGAGGTCGGGGGTCGCCCGGAGGTGGGAGAACACCTGGCGGAATTCCTGATTCTGAAGGATACTGCGGAGTGCAGTATCGACGACACGGCGGTCGACGCCGATCGAGCGGGACAGTGCCGAAGCTCCCAGTTCAATGCCGTTGATGGTCGGTTTTCCGTTCTCGTCGATGGAAATGCCGTTTTCCAGGATGAACTGGATGACCTTCTGCTGCGATGGCGAGTCCGCGAAGAAGTCAAGAATTTGTTTCCACATTATCATATGTGTGGGTGTTGAATTCGGATAAAGGTGTCTACCATACAGTAGATTTATAACCGAGATAGTACAATATGTATAGGTAAAAGGGCGAGGGTAGCCAAGCCAGGTCAACGGCGCTAGCTTGAGGGGCTAGTCTAGTAGTAGTTCTTGGGTTCGAATCCCATCCCTCGCACT
>DALTWN010000166.1 GCA_029987045.1 Methanocorpusculum sp. | reverse complement strand
ACTGAGTAAAAGTGTGCGAACGCACAGAATCACTCAGTTTGTTTCCATGCAGATAAAACGCGATACATATATTCAGGCTCTCAAAGCTCGCCGGCATAACGGTCTTATCAAAGTGATAACTGGACTTCGCCGTGTTGGAAAGTCATATCTTCTGTTTACACTTTTCTATGATTATCTCATTCATGATGGCGTAGATGAAGACCATATTATCAAAATCGCATTTGATAGTTTAGCATTTGGTGATCTTGCAGATCCTCATGCTCTTCTTGCCTACCTGGAAGAGCGGATTTCCGGAAAGGACTGGTATTATCTACTTCTCGATGAAGTCCAGCTTTTGCCGAATTTTGAAGGGGTGCTCAATGCTCTGCTCTATAAGGAGAATATCGATATCTATGTGACCGGTAGCAATGCGAAATTCCTGTCTCACGATGTAATTACCGAATTTCGCGGAAGAGGTGATGAACTTCATCTGTTGCCGTTGTCGTTTAGCGAATTCATGTCCGCATCCCCTGGCAAGGATCGATATGTAGGACTTTCGGAATACATGCTCTATGGGGGTTTGCCACGTATTTTGGCAATGGAAACGCCGGAACGTAAAGCGGAGTATCTGAAACAGCTGTTTTCAGAGACATATATCCTGGATATGAAGAAACGGTCACACATTCGGTATCTGTCCCAGTTTGACAGAATTCTTGATATTGTCGCGTCTGATATCGGTTCGCTGACAAATCCACATAAAATTAAAAATACCTTTGAAAGTGTTGAGCACTCGTCGCTTTCCCAGAACACGATTGATAGGTATCTTCGTATTCTAGAAGATGCGTTTCTCATCAAAGGTGTTCAACGGTATGATATTCGTGGAAGGCGCTACATTGGCAGTCCGCTGAAATATTACTTTGAAGATGTCGGTCTTCGCAATGCACGCCTGAATTTCCGGCAGAGTGAACTGACGTATCTTATGGAAAATGTCATCTACAATGAACTGAGATTCAGAGGATATAATGTCGATGTGGGTGTTGTTGAACTCTACGATCATTCCACGGAAAAAACCCGGCGTCAGAGACTTGAGATTGATTTTGTGGTGAATTCAGGCAGTAAACGGTATTATATCCAGTCGGCGTTTTCGATGGATTCTCAGGAAAAAATGCAGCAGGAACAACGTTCTCTTCAGAACACGAATGATAATTTCAAGAAAATCATTGTTGTCCGGGATGTGACCCTGCCTCTGCGTGATGACAGCGGTGTCACGACATTGAGCATCTATGACTTCCTTTTGGATCCGCATAGCCTAGATCTCTGAGAATTTCAGACGAGTGTTGTTCTCAGGATCAACGCGTCGCCCGGTGCATCAGAGTTTGCACAATCTGCATTCCTGACTGCCGCAGGGAATATTATCGATCTTCCACTTCAATGCCCAGTACTTGATGCCTCTGATGACGTCGATCAGTTCCTTCCCTGATGCTGTCAGGGTATATTCCGTCCGGATAGGTACCGCCGTAGCATCCACGTTTCGTTCCACGATTCCTTCCTCTTCCAGTTCACGCAGGCGTTCGGCGAGCATCTTCGGGGTGATGTCGCCAAGCCTTTCCTTCAGCTCGGAAAATCTCCGCGTCTGATTCTCTCCTTTGAACAATTCCAAGATGATAAGAAGTGTCCATTTCTTCGTCAGATACTGGACGGTGCGATTTACGGTACAGTTTACATCCATATAGCAGGTATAATTTTAGAAACTTCTCTTATTTATGTTGGTATGGATAAAATATTTGGTATACAAAAGATAGGGTAGATCCTACTATGTATTGTCAGCAATGTCAAGAATCAAAACTGCCCGCCTGTACACTGGGCGGCGCATGTGGAAAGAACAAAGAACTCGCAGCATATCAGGATGCCGTCCTCTATGCCGCCTCCGGTCTCTGCTATCGTCTGGAAGCCGCGGGAAAGATTCCGGAAACCTGTGTCCTTGAAGCACTGTTCGCAACCCTCACCAATGTCTCGTTCGACAAGAACCGGTTCAGAGCATATCTGTCGTGCATCGTATCCCACCGTGATTCCCTGCCGAAAGCGGCAGGTGAACCGGCGCCGGTATCCTGGAAACCGGCAACAGATGCGGATATCATGGATCCGGCGATTTCCCTGGATGCCATTGCCGATGAGAACGACCGGTCTCTGATTTCCCTGTTGCTCTTCGGTATCAAGGGTCTTGCGGCCTATTACTATCATGCACAGGTACTTGGAAAAACCAGTACGGAAACCCTTGCATTCATCGCGAAGGCACTCGCTTCCCGGTTCAAGACGCTTTCCATTGAAGAACGTATCGGACTTGCCCTGAAATGCGGAAAATTCGGGGTGTCCACCCTTGCTCTTCTCGATGAAGCGAACCACCGATACGGAACTCCGGAAATCACGCAGGTATCGACCAAAGTCGGAACACATCCGGGTATTCTGATTACCGGCCACGATTTACGCGACCTGGAACTCCTGCTCGAACAGACTCAGGATAGCGGCATCGATGTCTATACCCACGGTGAAATGTTGCCTGCACATGCCTATCCTGCATTCAAGAAATACCCGCAGTTCAAGGGAAACTTCGGAACTTCATGGGCGAACCAGAAGACCGAGCTGGCGAAATTCAACGGCCCTATCCTGTTTACGACAAACTGTCTCGTGCCGCCGGCAGAATCCTACAAATCCCGTGTCTTCACTACCGGTGCGGTAGGTTTCGAAGGGTGCACTCATATTCCTGAAATCAACGGCACGAAGGATTTCTCCCCGCTAATCGCTCTTGCAAAGACCTGCAGAGCCCCTGAACAGATCTCACCGGAAACGACCCTGATCACCGGATGCGCACGGGAACCGGTCCTTTCCCTTGCGGGCAAGGTCATCGATCTCATCAATGCCGGCAAGATCCGCCGGTTCGTTGTCATGGCCGGATGCGACGGCAGAGACAAGGACCGCGACTATTACACGCGATTCGCACAGGCACTGCCGAAAGATACCATCATTCTCACAGCCGGCTGTGCAAAATACCGGTACAATTCCCTCGATCTCGGGGATATCGACGGGATTCCGCGTGTACTCGATGCAGGACAGTGCAACGACTGCTACAGCCT
>DALTWN010000165.1 GCA_029987045.1 Methanocorpusculum sp. | reverse complement strand
GGTTCTTCGAGATCACCTGCCGCGACGACACAAGCAGATCCGAGATATGGATCGGCGGACTCGACGACAAGGACCGCGTCGACAAGATCCTCGGTGCAGAATATTCGACCATCTACCTGAACGAAGCGTCGCAGATCTCGTACCTCGCATACCAGACGGCATTATCGCGTCTTGCGCAGAACACCGGGCTCAACAACAAGGTGTTCATCGACTGCAACCCGTCGGACAAATCGAGCTGGGTGTATTCACTGTTCGAACTGCATCAGCAGCCGTCGTCGCAGGAACCGCTGAAGAACCCCGATCTGTACGGCAGGATCCTGATGAACCCGCAGGACAACCCGCATCTGCCGGCGGACTACATCTCGGACGTGCTCATGACGCTTTCCGAACGGCAGCAGCAGCGGTTCCTGAAAGGCGAGTGGCAGGACACGCGGTCCGATGCGCTCTTCAAACGCGAACATATCGAACGCGCCCGGGTATCTTCCATGCCGCAGTATATGCCGTATGCCGTGGTCGGTATCGACCCGGCGGTCACGAACCGCGAAGATTCCGACGAGACCGGTATCATCTCGGTCGGCCGCGATCAGGCAGGCGACTACTACGTGCTGCGGGACGATTCGCTGAAAGGATCTCCGGCGGAATGGGCGGACCGCGTGAACGCCGCCTACTGCGCACTGGAGCTGGATGCCGCGGTCTACGAGACGAACCAGGGCGGCGACATGGTCGAACACACGATCCATGTAGCGAACCCGCGGATTCCGTGCCACGGTGTACGTGCGACCCGCGGCAAGGCGGTGCGGGCGGAACCGGTCGTCGCGCTCTACGAACAGGGCAGGGTCCACCATGTCGGGTATTTCCCGGAACTGGAGGAGACCATGACCGACTGGGTGCCGGGCGATACGAAATCGCCGGACCGGCTGGATGCGCTCGTCTGGGCGATCACGTACCTGATGGAAAGACCGGTACGGTCCGGTGTCGTCGTGACAGTACCGACCGCAGGACACGGCGGGTACCAGAAATACAATCTGGGAAGATCATCCGGCGGCGGTTTTCCGCGTCCGCCGGTATTCGGCAGAGGATTCGACCGGTAGGAAACAGTCTGGCGGGGATGCGGCCGCGTACATCTGAATGCCGGACCGCATCTAGAGTTATCAGATAGGTTATCAGATAGGTTATCAGATAGGTTATCAGATGGGGTATCAGATGGGGTATATGGAACACAGAATCCGGCTGCGGGTTCCCGCGTCCGCCGGTATTCGGCAGAGGATTCGACCGGTAGGAAGCGGTCTGGCGGGGATGCGGCCGCAGATCAGCGGTCATCCGTGTATCCGGGTATGCCCCTATGGGATGTATCTCTTCATATTCGCACTCGTTTTTACGAAATATGCATAACATTCCGGATCCAGTTTACGGATATACGATATTTTCTCAAACAGTTCCCCCTGGAGCGGGTGGTTCAAGAAAGATTCCGGTTCTTCGATTCTCTGATACTCCTGTCCGGTCAGGATACAGGAGGCAAGGTATGCCACCTTCCCCGTATCCCGCAGAGCGTGTTCTGCAGAATATCTGCCATGGATAATATGATTCCGGATCCGTCGTATTCCATCGAGATACCGTGCATATTCGGTTTTGTCAACGATTCCGCGCCCGGCGATACAGACACAGGCACGGATGGTATCCCACAGGACATCATCACGCGTATATGCCCGGGTACAATACGCCAGTTCTTCTCTGACTACCTCATCGTAGGTATCCCTGACCGCCGGATAGTCATCCATCGCATCGATGAGACGGGCGATATCATAGAACTGCTTGATTATCTCCAGCTCCTTGTCCTGACCGAAGGGAATCCCGGTGGTATGGGGTGCGAATGCCGTCAGTTTATCCGCAAGAATAGCATTGACCGAGGGGACGTCGACGTGCAGCATGGGCTCGGTAGCGGGGAAGAGGCTGGTGTCGACAGGCAGGTTCCGTATGTCGGAATAGGGATTGCGGGCAAAGACAACGTCGAGAAGATTTGCGAATTCTTTTCCGGTCGACGGTGATGTGTAGTAGAACCGGAAATGTCGTTTCTGAATCGTCTTCGGTGACGACCGGGAGATCTCTTCATACCGTTTGAAGGGGAATATCTTCGATGCCCGGTCGATATACTCCTCGATTTCTGTTCCCGGTTCGACGAGGATGTCGATATCCGTCGAGAACCGGCATGGGACTGGCAGAAGAAGGAGGAGCGCGGTTCCCCCTTTGAAGATGAACGGGAGGCCGGAGCGCGACAATGCTTCGAGCATCCCGAATGAGAATACAACGCGTTCGATCAATGCAGGATCGCTCTTCGTCTCGTTCTGGATCTTGCGAATGTATTCCGGCGTGAACAGTTCCTCGGACAGCATCTCACCGGCCTCCTGCCTCTCTCTTCGCAGCTTCCGGTGGAAGGTACGGTTCCACCTTTTCCCAGGCCGTCCTGCGCAGCGCATACCGTCTGAGTGTCCCGGTCGATACGCAATAGTGTGCATATGCCTGCGAGAATACCTCTCCGATTTCGGACTGATCCACTATCGCCTGCAGATACCGGTTTGCTTTCAGATCGACCAGGAGCTTTTCTATGGCGGGCAGATGCGGATTGCTTTTCAGCGCCGGCGATTCACTGGTACATCGTATCAGCACCACGGTGTTTTCCTTCTGGTACCGGAGGAAATCCCCGATCCTCGGCTGAACCAGGACATGAACATCCGGCATTCGGTCGAGAACCTCATAGACCGAATCCAGAAAGAGTTTTTCGGCTTCCAGGAATATCGTGTTCATGCCGATCTGATGATTCAGGAATTCATTGTACTGCCGGGTTTCCCAGATCTGCACCGTGACCAGCGGCAATGCGGCGGTGATGCGTCTCAGGACGTTTCCTGCCGGTTCCGAAAGCACATGGGTATACGTATCCTTCATGGAAGCAGAATCGAGACTATAGGTATCTCTTCCCACATGATGCAGCCTGCCGGCTTCCAGTTCCCGCTTCAGGATCCAGCTGAATGCATTGTTCGATGCGGATGCTGCGCCATCCGGCAGGCAGGATTGCAGTTCTTTCCGGGTATAGGTACGTCCGGCCGACAGCCGGCAAAGCGTTAACGAAGTCATGACACGTC
>DALTWN010000164.1 GCA_029987045.1 Methanocorpusculum sp. | reverse complement strand
ATGACAGGGGCTTCCCAAGCCTCTAATCCGGGTTCGATCCCCGGTTATCGCATTTTAGCATGACCTCTTCTGAAGACGCATTGACAATTGATGAGCAGATTGAAAAAGCGGTTTCTGTTCTGCATCACGATGGTCTGGTTGTGTATCCGACCGAAACCGTCTATGGTCTGGGTGCGGATGCATTGTCCGAACCGGCAGTCCGGAACATCTACGATGCGAAACAGCGGCTGCTTGGAAAACCCGTTTCGGTAGCGGTTTCCGACATCGATATGATCTACGGTATCGCACATGTCGACGATGTCTCTGAAGAATTCATCAAGAAGTTCCTGCCGGGTCCGGTGACCATCATCCTGAAAGCGAACAGTGTTCTGCCGCAGGATCTCATGGCAGGCAGCGGTATGATCGGTATCCGGTATCCCGACCATCAGATTGCGCTTCAACTGATTGCAGCGTTTGATTCGCCGATCACGGCGACCTCTGCGAATATCTCGGGCGAGGTCTCCCCGGTCACGGCGGAGATGGTCAATGTTCCGCACGATTATCTCATCGACGGCGGAACGCTCGCCGGTACCCCGAGCACGGTGGTCAATCTGGCAGAGCAGAAGATTGTGCGGCCGGGAGCCATGCTTGACGAGGTCGCGCAGTTCCTGAAAGAGCACCGCGTCTGATGAAACAGACGTTTACCGTATATGGCATGTCATGCCAGGTATGTGCGCAGAATGTCGAGCGTGCGGCAGGAAAAGTTTCCGGCGTGACTTCTGCTTCGGTCAATCTTCTTACGAATACGCTCGTTGTCGAGTCCGAGAATGTACCGGAAGAAATCATTGTCGATGCGGTGAAGAATGCCGGATACCGTGCGGTCAGCGGACGTGCAGTCCATGTTCCTGACCATGTACTGATGCGGCGCCGGCTGATCCTTTCGATCTGTTTTTTCATCCCGCTTCTGGTCGTATCCCTTCTCTCGCTTGCAGGAATTTTCTTTACGGCGATTCCGCTGGTCGTGGCATGCATTGAATGCGTGCTTGCCCTGATTCTCGTCTGGGTGAACCGGAAATTCTTCGTCCAGGGAATTCCTGCACTGGTCCGCGGTCATCCGAACATGGATTCGCTCGTATCGCTCGGTGCGACTGCGGCGGTCGTCTACAGTATCGTGGTTCTGATACTGATGACGGCGGATTCTTCGCTGACGTATCCGCTCTATTTCACCTCGGCCGGTATGATTCTGACTCTGGTCACCGTCGGCAAATATCTGGAATCGCGGTCGAAGGAACAGACGACGGCATCCATATCGCGGCTTCTCGATCTCAGTCCGAAGACGGCGACACTGGTGAACGATGATACGGAAGTGATTGTACCGGTCGCCGAAGTCAGACCGGGCGATATCGTGCTCGTGAAATCCGGGTCGCTGATTCCGGTGGACGGAACGGTCGTATCCGGATCGTCGTCGATCGATGTTTCCGCGCTTACCGGAGAAAGTCTGCCGGTCGCGAAGAAAGCCGGTGATTCCGTACAGGCAGGAACCCTGTGTCTTTACGGCAGTATCCGGCTCGTCGCGGAAAAGACCGGAGGAGATACCACGCTTGCGCAGATCATCGATCTCGTGCAGGAAGCGTCGTCCTCGAAAGCCCCCATATCCCGTCTCGCCGATACGATAAGCGGTATCTTCGTTCCGCTGGTCATGGCGATCGCCGTCATCGTCTTTGCCATCTGGATGATTGCCGGCGCATCGGTTTCTGCAGCGCTTTCCTTCGGTATCGCCGTGCTTGTCATATCCTGTCCGTGTGCGCTTGGTCTGGCGACTCCGGTCGCGATCATGGTGGGTACCGGAAAAGCGGCGTCGCTTGGCATTCTCATCAAGTCAGCCGCGGCATTGGAATCCGCCGGTCGTGCGGATACCGTCGTCTTCGACAAGACCGGGACCCTGACTGCAGGAACGCCGGCGGTGACCGGCATTTCCTGTTCCGGATCGGATTCCGAATCCGCGTTCCTGTCTCTTGCGGTATCGCTTGAATCTCCGTCGTCGCATCCGTATGCGCAGGCGGTCGTCCGGTATGCATCCGCATATCGTCCGGAACATACGGAGAATTTCACGACGATACCCGGCCGCGGTGTTTCCGCCGAAATCGGTCATGAACTCTGCCGTGCCGGAAACCGGAAGTTCATGGAAGAATCGGGAATCGTCATTCCTCCTGCGGATCCGGTGGACGGGTCCCGCATCTATGTTTCCCGCGGATCGGTTCTGCTTGGTTCGTTCACCATCAGCGACACCGTCCGTCCGTCGTCCGCCGCTGCGGTTTCCCGTATCCGCCGGCTCGGCCTCCATACGGTCATGCTGACCGGCGACAGTGAAAGGACCGCGGCACAGGTCGCAGAATCGACCGGTATCGGAACATATCATGCGGAACTTCTTCCTGCAGACAAGAAGGCGGAACTGGAGAAGATGCATCGGAATGGTCAGCGTATGATCATGGTTGGCGACGGCATCAATGATGCGCCGTCGCTTGCGTATGCGGATGTCGGTATCGCCATCGGTGCCGGGTCCGATATCGCCATGGAATCCGCGGACATCGTGCTTATCGGCAGCGATCCGGAATCCGTTGCGGATACGGTATCTCTTTCCCGCGCGACGATACGTATCATCAGACAGAATCTGTTCTGGGCGTTTATCTACAATGTCATCGCCATTCCGGTTGCGGCAGGTGCTCTTTTCCTGCCGTTCGGGATTCATCTGTCTCCCGGCATCGCGGCTCTCTGCATGAGCTGTTCTTCCGTCTGTGTGGTACTGAACTCCCTGCGTCTTCGCCGGTTCCGCGGCACGGTGTCTGCGACCGATAGTATTGATACGGTTCCGCAGCAAACAACTACATCTATGCAGAAAGTGATTTCAATCGAAGGAATGATGTGCAAACATTGTCAGGCCGCGGTCATGAACGCCCTGAAAGGCATCGACGGGGTCACGGATGTCGTCGTATCGCTCGAAGAGAAATCGGCGACGGTCACGGTTTCGTCTGCCGTTTCCGACGAGACGCTGAAGAACGCGATTGTCGCCGCCGATTTCGAAGTCGTCGGGATTTCGACGCGGTAAATCACGAATATTTATAGGTCTTACACGCCAAAATTCATAGTAGATATGTCGGATACACGAAAACTGACCGTCGGTGTCACGATCAATCT
>DALTWN010000163.1 GCA_029987045.1 Methanocorpusculum sp. | reverse complement strand
CTATCATGATCTGGTAGATATCATTCTCGGCATCGATGCCTTGAAGAAGAATCTGGGGATGGTCGGTTGGGCGGCAAAGAATGTACGTGATGTGGGCATGGGCATATCCCGTGATATGCACCGGTCGGATTCTCTTACGGAACGCAAACGTGCTGTTGCACGCATCGCATCTATAGTTCACCGAGCAGACGATGCCTTGCATTATCTCAATGATGCCCGCAATATCCTGCGTAAACTTCCGCATGTCAGTCCGGATGAATTCACGATTGTCATCGCCGGATATCCGAACGTTGGTAAATCTTCGTTCATCCGTTTGGTCTCGACTGCAGAACCGGAAGTCGCGTCGTATCCGTTTACGACGAAGGGAATTATTGTCGGTCATCGTATGGCCGAACGCAGAAGGAAGATTCAGTTTATTGATACGCCAGGTCTTCTTGATCGCGGGAATGAAGAACGGAATGCCATCGAAAAACAGGCGCTCAATGCTCTCGTCTATGTTGCCGACATCGTCCTCTTCGTCATTGATGCCAGTGAGAACTGCGGCTATTCGCTGGACGCCCAGCTGAAGCTTCGTGAAGAGATAGACAATCTGGTTTCCGTCCCGATGCTCACTGCTGTCAACAAAGCGGATCTGAAACAATTCGAAGGATTCTTCAATATGTCAACGGTCACGGGCGCCGGAGTGGACGAAGTCCTTGCAGAACTGCTTAGAATCCGTAAAGAGAACCTGATTCGCGAGTTGCCGGATATCCGTTCGGAACTGCCGATTCCGGCGACCACTCGCCACGGTGGCCGTTCTCTCGCTAAAACAGGGTATTATCCCCAGGAATAACGGTATTTCGCGCGATATGACCAGTTGACGCGAAAACTATTTATTCGAACCGTTGCGTCAACTGCCAAAACCCCGTCAAATCGGGGTATATACCCCTGTTTTCTGCCGAAAATATTTATACTAACAGGGAAAATTATTATTTGATAACCATGTCTGAGTTACCAAAAGCAGCAATTGTCCGCATTGCAAAGGCAGCGGGCGCAGAGCGTATCGGTGAAGAAGCTGCAGTTGCACTCGTTGCAGCAGCAGAAGAATATGTCGCAGCAGTTGCCAAGAAGGCAGCAGGTATTGCAGAACTCTGCAACCGTGTCACCATCAAGGCAGACGACATCAAATTCGCAAAATAAATTCGTTTACTTTTGTTTGCAGACACCGGGAATCATGAATTCATGATTCCTGTTGTTTCTTCTTACGCTGTTTCTTTCACGTATTGTTGTTGTACTTTTCCTGTATATTGCCGAGAGGTATTTTCTCCCGTGCGAAAAAAGAAGGTAGGATTATTTTTTCAGAACGGCTTTCAGTCCGGTTTGCTGACGCTCGGCTTCCAGTCGTGCTGCTTCTGCTTCTTCTGCAGCCTTCTGTGCGGCGGCACGTGCTGCTTCCTGTGATTCAAGCAGACGGTAATCGATTTTCGCGAATTTCGTCATCGGCAGTTCATAGAGAACTTCGATCTTCACCGGCAGACTCCATCTGTTCAGTTTGTCCTTTCCGTAGGACATCAGTTCTTTGCGCACGGTATCCGGATTGTATCCTTCGTTGAGGACGACGAAGAGCATAATCTTTCGGTCTTTCTTCCATGGTGTGGATACCGCACATACTTGTTTTACTGCAGGGTGCTGCTGGAACACTTCTTCGATCATCATCGGATATACATTATATCCGTTGATCTTGATCATGCGTTTGACACGTGAACGGAACGTGATATTGCCGTCGGTTTCTTCCAGCACGATATCCCCGGTATGCAACCAGGTTTCTCCATCGGGATGTCTGATCAGCACCTCATTGGTTGCCGCTTCGTTCTTGTAGTATCCGTTCATGACCGTCGGGCCGGCGAAACAGAGTTCTCCTTCTTCGCCTTTGTTGACGAGTTCCGTGGTTCCCGGCACAACGATACATACTTTCGATCCTGTGAACGGTTTGCCGATACATCCCGACGGCAATTTCTCCGAGTCTTCAGGAGAAAGCATGGCACAACCGGATGCTTCCGTAAGTCCGTATCCTGCACGGAACCGGCAGCGGGCGAAATCGCGGATAAGCAGATCGTTGTATTTGCGGGTGAGGATATCGGAGACCTTGTCTCCGCCCGAGACCATCAGCTTGATTTTTGAAAGATTGAATTTCTGGAAGTACGGGTACATCCGTTCGAAGAGTGCAGGCACTGCTGCGATGAAAAGGATATGTTCCCGTTTAATCTGTTTGAAACAGCCTTTCGGATCGAACCGCGGCACAAGCACCATCTTCATCGCGGAGATGAGTGGAGCATGGACTGTGATCGCAAGACCGAAGGCATGGAAGATCGGCAGGATTGCAAGGAATCCGTCGCCGACACAGGTCGTGCCGCGTCCGACATCGACAAGGACCTGGATGGTGATGGTGTTGACTGCATAATTGGAAAGCATCACCCCTTTTGATGTTCCGGTGGTTCCTCCGGTATACATGATTACCGCGGTATCTTCCGGTTTGCCGTTGTCCGGCGGCAGTTCGAATCCGCCATCGAGTTTCTTCTTTCCTTCCTTCAGGAACTCGTCCCAGTCGGTAATGCTTTTCACATTATGGGCGGTTCCATAATGGCGCAGAGCGAAGCCGTATCCGGCTTTGAGAAGCAGACCCCGCGGGGAATACGGGAAGTATCTGCCGGTTTTGCACCGGATGACTTCGATGTCGCGGTTGGAGATGTATTCTTCGTTCAGTTCCGTCGTGAAAATGAGTTTGCTTTCCGTCAGCTCGAGGGCATAGATGATTTCTTCGGCGGTCGATAACGGATGGACCATGTTTGCGACTGCGCCGATACGGTTGATTGCATAGAGAGCAATGACACTTTGTGGAATATTCGGTGTGAAGATGGTCACACTGTCTCCCGGTTTCACTCCGCGGGAAAGCATTGCCGCCGCGGCCTGGTCGATGAGGTCCAGGAACCGTTTCCAGGTGATGTGGCGGTTGAAGTAGGCGATAGCCGTTTCGAAATCGCTTCCGGCCCTGCGGTATCCATAGAGAACAGCCTGATACAGCGTACGTTTATCTGCTTCTGTATAGTTCAGGGGTGGATTTTTCGGACGTAGGAAATTCACAGTTACGTATCCTCTTTTCGATTCATTTATTATTTTGGTTTTCACAGAATAAATATATCCTTTCCC
>DALTWN010000162.1 GCA_029987045.1 Methanocorpusculum sp. | reverse complement strand
AAAACAGTTTCATGAACTCCGTCAAGAACTTCCTGAACGGCAAGCCGCGTGATTCGTCAAAACCGTTGACCAGTACGAAGACCTATTTCAGGATTCTGATTGTCCTCATCATCGTTGCCATCGTTCTTACGGGTGTTGTCTTTGCCATCAACTATTCCGCATATGTTGCTGACAAGACACCTGTGGTCACACCGATGGAGACGCCGACTCCGGTCCCGACAGCGATTCCGACTCAGATACCCACAGTGGTTCCGACGCCGTCATCATCTGTATCCACGGGAGAAATTGCCGGAGATATCCAGGTGGTCGGAACGGGCATCAATGCGAATACCACGGTCGAAGAAGTAACTGCACTTGAACCATGGGTGATGAATACTAGCGAGTACGTGCAGGATACTGCAGCGATATCGTATCTGACCGTTTATCAGTATGACACGGAAACTGGTCTCCTGATCTTCGTAGATAAGTTCATGCTTTTGGCCGGAGAACCTGCGGTAATCAGAACATATCCTGCGGGAATCTATCCGATTCTCGTATCCACTGATGCATCGGCGGAACTTACGAACGAGGCGTATTCTGCGTATTGTGCTCTGTTGAAAACTCCTCCATCCGGCTCGCTGTTTGTCGCGACGGCTGATGACTCCTATGTGCCGTCTGATTCGTTGTGGAAGTTAGCTGCCACGCTTAATCTCGATAAGGCAGCGTGGAAATTCCACGAAGTGGCGATTACCGTCAAACCGGCAACCCCGAAACAGACCGCGGCAAATGGCGGGTGGAATACCATCACCATCCAGTATCCCTGGAGAATCGTCTGGAAGATAACTGGTACTGATGATGTTTCTTCTCCCTATGCGAATGCCGAGTTTGTTCTGAGTAATCTTGATGGTTCTGTTGTCGACAGGTTCGGCTGGAAAGGGTTCTACAGTTCAAATACCGAGCAGATTTCAAATGTATATCAGCCGGGAGAATATGTCCTGGCCATCTATCAGCGGGGATGCGGCATATCTCTTGAATTCCAGCATGCGTATGGTCCAGTCCTGGTTGGAAATTCCACGGTGATTTCAACGGAGGGAACATGAAGCGCATATTCGGAAAACGGGATGTCGCATCCGATTCCATGCCCGACGAGAAAAAGACATTTTCTCCATCCCGGCTGGTTGCGGATCTGAAGGAGGGTCTGAAGGAAACCGCCCCGAAATCCATCCGTGCACTCTTTGAACCGCGGAAACAGTCGGGAGGTCAGCTGATCCGTTCGAAAAAGGAAGTCCCTCTATCTGAAGTGCCCGAACCATTTGACAGGCCGGAAGAGTATGCCGGGTCGGAGAAACTCGTTTCGTACGGATGGCTGACGCCGGACTTCGCCTATTATCGGATTCTCGAAACGGCAGAGGGGAAACTCGTCTATGAACTGCATGAACCGAAAATCACCTCCGAAGAGTTCCTTCTGCTTGAAGAAACGGTACATGTTCTTCGTGAGACGATTTCCTATGATGACCGGTTCTCTGCTCCGCATGAGATTTCGCATGATCAGATTATCAGGGTAATCGATTCGTTCGAACTTCCCATTGCAGATGAACGTAAGGAAGTCATCATCTATTATCTGAAACGAAACCTGATCCGGTACGGAAAAATCGATGCACTCTTCAATGATCCGTGGATCGAAGATATCACCTGTAACGGTGCCAATGTCCCGCTGTATCTCTATCACCAGAAGTATGGCAATATCCGGACCAATATCGTTTTCGACGGCGAAGAACTGAATGCCTATATCATTCGTCTTGCCCAGCTTGCCGATAAACAGGTATCGCTCACCACCCCGCTGGTCGATGCCGCTCTTCCGAGTGGTTCACGTGCACAGATCACCTATTCGGATGTCATCAGTTCCAACGGCAGCAGTTTTACGATCCGTAAGTTCAGGGATGAACCGATTACTCCGGTCGATCTGATTCATTCGAAGACCTATACGCCGGAATTGCTTGCCTGTATCTGGCTTGCGATCGAGAATCGTCAGAGCCTGGTTGTTGCAGGGGGTACCGCTTCCGGAAAGACATCGACGATGAACGCGGTCTCGTTCTTCATTCCGCAGGAATCGAAGATCGTCTCCATCGAAGATACGCGAGAAATCCAGTTGCCGCATGAGAACTGGCTTGCCATGCATACCCGTGAATCCATGTCGGTACATCTGCAGGGAAATATCGACATGTTCGCGTTGCTGAAGGCATCGCTTCGTCAGCGTCCGGAATACATCATCGTGGGTGAAGTCAGAGGAGAAGAAGCCCAGACACTGTTCCAGGCCATGAACACCGGTCATACCACGTTCTCCACTCTGCATGCAGGTAACGTTCATGAAGCAATCAGTCGTCTGACACATGCCCCGATCAATGTCCCGCCGGCGATGTTCACTGCCCTGCACCTGATGATTATCCAGGGTCTGCATTACCAGGAAGGAAAAGGTGTCCGCCGCTGCCTGTCGTTCAATGAACTGCGGGTTGAAGGCGATTCGATCTTCAGCACTCCGCTGTTCACCTGGAACCCGCAGGATGATACTGTGACCGGATCCATCACCCATTCTGCAGTATTCCAGCAGATTGCGGTCCAGAATGCCTGGTCTTGGGAAGAACTGATGCGCCGGATTCAGGTACGTGCAGACGAGTTACGGCGTCTGGCAGATGGAGCGCATCTGACCAAGGACGAACTGGGAGCGAGAATCTTTGCAGTTTCATCGGAGTAGAGAGTCGGCATGAACCTCAGCAAGCTTTCACGGAATCTTCAGGCAGCCAGGATTTCCATCCCGGCCCATCACTATATTCTCATCTGTATCATAGCGACTGCCGCCTCATCGATTCTCTGGACGCTGATCTGGCTGATTGCCGACCTGCTCCATTTTACGGACCTGATAGCCGCAGTCCCGAAACCGTTTGTTTTCCTGCTGTTTGCGCTGGTTATTCCGGCAGGGGTTTTCATCTTCGCCTATAATCTGCCGGCCCTGACGGCATCCGGACGCAGGTCCAAGATCAACCTGGATCTACCGTATGCAATCACCTATATGCAGGCATTGTCCACTACGATTCCTCTCTATGATATTTTCAAGAGCGTCTATGAATCGGATGATCTGTATGGTGAAGTCTCGAAGGAATGCGGTCTTATTGTCCGTGATGTAGAGATCTTCGGTGCAGATTTGATAACGGCAATCGAGAA
>DALTWN010000161.1 GCA_029987045.1 Methanocorpusculum sp. | reverse complement strand
GCCTGGACCATCCTATTACGTTCGGGACGTAGTGACCTGAGTTCGAATCTCAGCGGCCCCATTTTTTTCTCGCTATTCATGGATGTGAATTTTCTTAAATGACAGCTATTGATTATACCCGGTATGAGCGTGCACGGATCGTCGGAGCACGCGCACTGCAGATTTCCATGGGTGCACCGGTCCTTGTCCGTACCGACAGGATCGATCCGATGGAGATCGCGCTTGCGGAGTTCGAGGCAGGCCGCATTCCGATCGCCGTCCGCCGCCATATCGGAAACAAAGTTGAGGATGTCTAAATGACTGAGATTGCAGATATTCGCCTGAGAACAATTGAGGATTCCCGTGGAAATCCGACCATCGAAGCAGAGGTAACCACGGTTTCCGGCGGATTCGGACGTGCATGCGCACCGTCGGGAGCATCCACCGGAATCTACGAGGCACACGTCAGACCGTGCGCCGAGGCAATCGCCGATGCAAAAGTCAACCTGATTCCGAAACTGATCGAACTCGATTCGGCAGACCAGTTCGAATTCGATCATGTCCTTCACGAAGTCGACGGAACGAACAACCTTTCCGGCATCGGCGCGAACGTCGCGGTGGCGCTTTCCCTCGCGAACGCGAAGGCAGCCGCATCCGCCACGGACCAGGAACTCTTCCAGTACCTGGGCGGCAAGGGTGTCTTCCAGGACATACGGACCCCGCTTCCGCTCGGCAACGTCATCGGCGGCGGCGCACATGCCGTCGACGCGACGGATATCCAGGAATTCCTGGTCATCCCGACCGGCGCAGGAAATGCCGCAGAGGCGGTATTCACCAACGCCCTTGTCCACAAGACCATCAAGGAGATCCTGGTCAAGCGCGGCAAGGGATGCGGCAAGGGCGATGAAGGTGCATGGGCACCGCACATCTCCGACCTGGAAGCATTCGAGATCGTCAATGAAGCATGCTGCAAGGTCTACGACGAGACCGAGATCGAGGTCCGCATGGGTCTTGATGTCGCCTCCTCCGAGATGTGGAATGCCGACAAGAAACGGTATGTCTACAAGACCGGAGAACGTACCACCGAAGAGCAGATCGCCTATCTTGCCGAACTCGCCGACACGTACAACCTGATGTACATCGAAGACCCGATTCATGAGGAGGATTTCGAAGGGTTCGCCGCATTCACGCGCGAACTCGCCGACCGCGACACGCTCGTGTGCGGAGACGACCTCTTCGTGACGAATGTTGAACGTCTGGCACTCGGTATCCAGAAGGATGCAGGAAACTGTATCCTGATCAAGCCGAACCAGATCGGTACCCTGTCCGACACCTATGAAACCATCCAGCTTGCCCACGAAGCAGGCTATGAGACGGTGATGAGCCACCGGTCAGGTGAAACAACCGACACGAGCATCGCTCATCTCGCAACAGCATTCGGCTGCTGCCTGATGAAGAGCGGCGTCGTCGGCGGCGAACGTATCGCCAAATTAAATGAACTTATAAGAATTGAGGAGCATTTGTAAAATGACCGACAATGAACTTGGAATTGAATTAACCGAACCGTTAGTATCCGTAGAAGAATATCTTGCCGCAGGCGTCCACATCGGTACCCAGCAGAAAGACAACGACATGAAGGACTTCATCTACCGTGTCAGATCCGATGGATTATACATCATCGACATCAGAAAGACCGACGAGCGTATCAAGCAGGTCGCAAAGTTCCTTGCACGCTACGAGTCCCCGAAGATCTTCGTCGTCACCTCCCGTCAGTACGGTCAGTACCCGGCACAGAAGTTCGCAGACACCATCGGTGCAGCATCCCACGTTGGCAGATTCATCCCGGGAACCCTGACCAACCCGAAACTCCCGAAGTACGTCGAACCGGAAGTAGTCATCGTCACCGACCCGATCGGAGACTCCCAGGTCATCACCGAAGCCGTTCAGTGCGGTATCCCGGTCATCGCCCTCTGCGATATCAACAACCAGACCAACAACGTCGACCTTGTCATCCCGACCAACAACAAGGGTAGAAAGGCACTTTCCATGGTCTACTTCCTGCTCACCCGCGAGATCCTGAAGCAGAAAGGCATCGTATCTTCATTAACTGTCGAAGACTTCGAATCCGAGATGTAAATCCGCATCTCACCAATCACATCCTTTTTTTCCCGTCGTTTTTCGTTGGTGTTTTTCGGGTTTTACGGCCGTATTTTCGTCAAAACAGGTGTTTTGTCCGGTAATTGCGGTATTTTTGCGGTTTTTCGAGCACCCCAACTTTTATTATTCCAGACAGTCAACGTATACAACTAGTGTAAACGTATCGTGGTAGGTGTGTTTGCGCAGTTGTGTGGTAAGGATTATCGGCAGACGTTGCCGGTTCTTTGGAGTATGTCTGTATAGACGGAGAATCGTTTCGATTCTTTCGGTATTACTGCAGATTATCGTCTCTGAAGCGCGAGGCTATCCTGTCGGTTTTTCGTATCGGTGAGGGAATCCGTTCGTCTCCCGCGATTCGCGCGGGGTCGTTTGAGAGGCGAGGATATCCGGATCCTGTACCGTCGGCTGTGCATGAATATACATCTGTTTTCGACTTTTATGCTGAATTTCTGAAATCCCGCGGCGCACCCACACACAACTTGTGCGGAAATCTACCACAAGGGAACATTTCAGCGGGTATCTGAATCTGTTCAGTATGCTTCGGATGTTCCTGCAATGAACCCTACGGAAAGAACCTGTGACTGTGCTCCGGGTTTCCTGAAAAACAGATCTGCTCTCCTCGTCTGGATCTGCCTGTGTTTCGCAGGCGGAACCGGAGAAGAGCGCTGAAAAAGGTGAAACAAGAAAAAATGACTACGAAAATAGCTAAGTATGGAATTATGATCATAGCGGCAGTGCTGCTTATAGCGATGGCGTTTGCCGGTGTGGCGGCAAGTGCTGTACCTACCTCGGTAGAACCGAGTGGAACCGGTACTGATGTCGATCCGTATCTGATAAATGTATCAGGTCATTTGACCTGGATGGCAGATAATGCTGGCATTTCGAGTGGTAAGATTTTCAAATTTGATTGCTCGACCGGACTCATCGACTGTGGCGGTGCTACGCTGAATATAATTGGAAACGATACCAATAAATTTTCGGGTATCATCGAAGGAAATTACACTGCAATTTCCAATTTCAGTATAAGTGGTTCATCGAATATCGGTCTCTTTGGTTCGTACACCGGCACA